>CAZRMB010000257.1:0-1646 GCA_964600925.1 uncultured Syntrophomonas sp. | reverse complement strand
CGCCTGTTAAACTATGGCTTCAGCCAAAGCAAGCGCATCAAAGTGATAGATTCGCATGAAGTATTTAAAAATGCTAAAATAAACAAAGCTGTCCAATCCTATGCCGACATCGTGCCTGCCCAGGACTTGTGGCTGTGGGTGGGAGAAAGTCCGCCCGACATCCAAAAGAAAGTGCGCATGAATTACCTGCTTAAAGCACCTCTTCCCCGCCATCACAAGGTAGGGGAGATGGACATTTATGTAGAGGGGCAGTATGTACAGACGATTGAGCTGCGCACCCGTGAAAATGTTCCACGGGAAACATTTTTTGTGAAAAAAATCATGTTTGATCTTTTCAAACAGGCCAAAACAGGAATAAACAAGCTGATTAAGAATTAAAATAAGCAGGATGAATACAGGAGGAAACAAAACATGATAAACAGTTGGAAACTTAGCAGCGGAGCCAAATTAGTGGTGGAAGAAATACCTTATATCAAATCAGTGGCCGTAGGTGTCTATATAAAAGTGGGATCGCGCAACGAAATCCCGGCAATAGCAGGTGCCAGTCATTTTATCGAACATATGCTGTTTAAAGGCACCAACAAACGCAGCGCCCGGCAGATCGCCGAGACATTTGAGGGCATGGGCGGACAGCTCAACGCCTTTACTTCCAAGGAATATACCGGCTTATATGCCCGAACCCTTGATGAAGACATATACCAGGCTATGGAGATTATCTTTGATATGATTTTCAGCTCCAAATTCAGCAAAAAAGATTTTAATACCGAACGCGGGGTTGTAATCGAGGAAATAAACATGTATGAAGATGCCCCTGATGATCTCATCCATGACGTTTTCGGTCAGAAGTTTTTCTCCGGCCATCCGCTGGGATTTCCCATCCTCGGTACGCTTGAGACCATAAACAATATGGAGAGGGATACCCTGCGCGATTATTACCATACCCATTACCAGCCCGACAACATGATCTTTTCCGTAGCCGGCAACGTCGATGCCAACAAGATCCGCGACTTTATCGAGAAAAAATGCGCAGAGCACACCAATAAGCCATTGCCGGACAGATTGGAAAACCCCCATCCCGGTACCCGCTTTATTGAGCTGGTGTCCAAAGAGGTGGAACAGGTGCAGATTTGTCTGGGCGTACCCGGGATTTCCTATCACAGCGAAGAACGCTATACCCAGAACGTTCTCAACAGCATCCTCGGAGGAGGCATGAGCTCACGGCTGTTCCAAAGCCTGCGCGAAGAACGCGGCCTGGCCTACTCCGTTTACAGCTACCCCTCCAGCTACAAGGATAGCGGTCTTTACACTATATATATAGGTACAAGCCCGGCCAAAGTTCCACAGTTTTTCGAAGCTTTCCATGAACAACTGCAGGAACTGCTGGACAGCGGTGTCAGCAATGATGAGATCGAACGCACCCAGAAACTGATGAAATCCAGTATTTATCTGGGCATGGAGAGCGTGATGAACCGCATGAGCCGTCTGGCCAAATCAATGCTGATGTATGATGCCATTCAGCCAACCGAAGAAGTGATCGAAAAAATATACGCCGTGACCCCGGAGATGGTCAACCAGTATGCCGCCCGCACCCTGCAGCCCGAATCCTTTTCCCTGGGTGCCATCGGCGACAAGGAAGTCCTGCCCAC
>CAZRMB010000256.1:0-3815 GCA_964600925.1 uncultured Syntrophomonas sp. | reverse complement strand
ATCCACATAGGCTTTTAAAGCGATTCTGACCATCTCTTCAGCGATTTCCGACATACGTGGAATATCGATTAGCGGTTTGATATACTTCTGATCATGGAGACGGATCGTTATTTCGCAAATATCTTCGGCATGATCAGCCATTCTTTCCATGTCCACGATAATTCTCAACGCCGTACCAATGAAACGCAGATCGCAGGCCATGGGTTGTTTCAACGCAATCAGTTGCAGACACTTGTTTTCTATCTCCAAAGTCATGGCATCTATAATGTCGTCACGGGCAATTACCTCTTTAGCCAACTCAATATCTTTTCCCACCAATGATTTAACCGCTTTGTAAATCTGTTCCTCCAAAAGTCGGCCCATTTTAAGGATTTCTTCTTTGAGTTTTTTAAGTTCGATTTCCAAATTATCAACTACCATAATCTCGCCCCTCCTGCCAGTTTAATATTAACCAAATCTGCCTGTTATATAATCCTCGGTCCGTTTATCACGCGGATTAACAAATATTTCGGTGGTCTTGCCAAACTCAATCATGCTTCCGTTGAGGAAAAACCCGGTATAATCTGACACACGTGCCGCCTGCTGCATATTGTGGGTTACGATTACGATCGTATACTCACTCTTCAGTTCCGCAATCAACTCTTCCAAACGTGATGTCGAGATTGGGTCCAAAGCCGATGCGGGCTCATCCATCAGTATCACTTCCGGATCCACCGCCAATACCCGGGCAATTACCAGTCGCTGTTGCTGCCCGCCCGACATCCTGGCAGCAGGACTTTTGAGACGATCGCTGACTTCTTTCCACAGATTGGCGGCTTTCAGACTTCTTTCAACGATTTCATCAAGTCGGTTTTTATTTTTAATCCCATGAATTCGTGGACCATAGGCAACATTGTCGTATATGGACATGGGAAACACAGATGGTTTTTGGAATACCATGCCAACTTTTTTGCGCAGTTCCACTACGTCAATCTCATTTGTATAAATGGGTTGCTGATCCAAATAGATCTGCCCCTTGATAGTGGTTCCTTCAATCAGTTCGTTTAAGCGGTTCAGGCTGCGCAGGAAAGTCGATTTACCGCAGCCGGATGGTCCGATCAGAGCCGTGACCTTGTGTTCTTCAATATCCATATTTATGCCATGCAAGGCTTGAAATTCCTGGTAGTATACCTCTAAATCATGACTCTGCATCTTTCGTATTTTTTCCATCTTCAATGCCCCTTTACTAGCTCGTAGCCTGCGAAAATTTGCGCAGACTGAGATTCGCCATATAGTTTATGATCACAATCAGTATGATGATTAAAAACGCAGTGCCAAAGGCTCTTTCCATTGATATTCCTTCCATGGCCAGCATGTACAGATGCACTGACATGGTACGGGCCGGGTCAAACACTGAAATCGGCATTCCCAGCGAGCTGCCTGCGGTCAGAATAAGCGCTGCCGTTTCGCCAATCGCCCGGCCGATGGAAAGAATGATTCCTGTAACAATGCCCGGGAGAGCAAAGGGCAGAATAACCTTCCAAATGGTTTGCCATTTGCTGGCCCCCAGCGCCAGACTGTTTTCCCGATATTCCCTGGGCAGGGTCAGGATTGCTTCCTGGGCTGTACGGGTAATGGTGGGCAGAATCATGATCGCCAGGGTAATGCCACCGGATAAAAGTGACCAGCCCAGATCCAGAAATATTACCAGAAACACAAAACCGAAAAGTCCGAATACAATGGAAGGAATGCCCGCCAGTGTTTCGGCGGTCAGATTTACGATATAGGCAAATTTGCTCCGGCTGTGGGCATATTCTTCCAGATAAACTGCAGCGCCTACACCTATCGGTACGGCTAAAAGCAGGGCCAGCACAGTAAGGTAAAGGGTTCCGACAATGGTGGTGGAGATCCCGCCTTCTGATCCGGCACGACGCGGCGCTTGGAGCAGAAATTCAAGGTTAACAGCAGCGATGCCTTTCACGGCCACATAACCGATAATGCTGACCAAAATTCCTACGATAATCAATCCCGACACCCAGAACAAAGCATAGAAGAATTTGTCTTTATGATTAGTTGCGCCCAATGCTCTGTCCTCCTTTGGCAAATAGATTAATACTTAGATTCAAAACAACAATAAAAACAAATAGCACCATACCGGTTGCAAACAAGGCGGTCTGGTGATCTCCGCTGGCATACCCCATTTCCAGGACAATGTTGCTGGTCATGGTTCGTACCGGCTCCAGAATGCTGCCGGGGATAATCGGCGAATTACCGGTCACCATGACAACCGCCATGGTTTCGCCGATGGCTCTGCCCATACCGAGCACAATAGCCGTAATTATACCCGATTTGGCAGCCGGAACGATTACTTTGCTGATGGTCTGAAAATGGGTCGCCCCCAGCGCCAGAGAACCTTCTTTATATTCATGCGGCACAGCCTGAATTGAATCCCGGGAGATATTTATTAAGGTGGGTAAAATCATTATCCCCAGAATAATAGCACCCGCCAGCAGACTCATACCGTTGCCGCCAAAATTGTTGCGAATAAACGGAACGATTACGATCAAGCCAATGAATCCGTATACGACAGACGGTATACCGGCCAGCAAATTGACCAGATTTCCAAGTATTGTCCCAATTCTGGGTGGGGCAATTTCCGCCATCAGGATGGCAGTACTCAGTCCCAGCGGAACCGCCCAGATCAAAGCGCCCAAAGTAATCAGGACGGAACCTATAAACATACTGCCAATGCCAAATATCCCTTTGGTCGGACTCCATTGCGTGTTAAATAAGAAATCCCCGATCCCTATTTTGGCTATCAGTGGCAGGCCCTTGGCAAAGATAAATATAGTAATCAGAAATATGGCCAGGATGAAAATCGCCGCACAGAGTACCAGAATTTTTTCAATTACTTTTTCCCCTCTGCGTCTACTGCCTCGGGCAGGACTCGAACTTATGCCTCCGGCCCGGACCGATGAACGACTTATTTTTGTTTGTAATGCTTCTTCCATAGCTTTGTCTCTCTTTCATTCTTTAAAATGCCAGATGGGAACAACTTGTGATTGTCCCCGGCGGCAGAAAGTTGTTGTTCAACCCTGCCCGGCTATTTAACTGAAAAGGCTCCTTCTTCAACAATCAGTTTCTGTCCTTCATCGCTGAGGACAAAGTCTATAAAAGCTTTGCTTAATCCCTGCGCTTCACCCTTGGTGATGTAAATAAACGGTCTCTGCAGTTTGTAGCTGTCATTTTTGACATTGGCTTCACTGGCTTTTACGCCGTCAAGATCAAGCGCTTTTACATCTTTATTTAAAGATGACAGTGAAATATAGCCGATAGCGTTCTTGTCTCCGGCAACTGTGGTTCTGACCGCACCGGTTGAATTTTGAATGATTGCATCCTTGACAATATCTTCTTTATTCAGAGCGATCTCGGAAAAGGCATCCCTGGTTCCTGAACCTTCTTCACGGGATACAACGGTTATGGGAGCATCAACTCCGCCAAGTTCCTTCCAGTTCTTGATGTTACCGATGTAGATATTCTTGATATCCTCGCTTGTAAGTGCACTGACTTTGTTGGCCGGGTTGACAACAACCGCTACACCGTCCACAGCGATCGGGGTTACAACCAGATCAGCCTTGGCTTTTTCTTCATCTTTTAAATCACGTGACAAGGAACCGATTTCGGCTGCTCCGGAAATGGCAGCCTCAACACCCTGACTGGATCCTCCGCCCTGAACATTCACTTTCACACCAGGATTTTTCGCTTGGAATTCTTCCGCCAGCACTTCACTGAAGGGCTGCACTGAGGTTGACCCGGCAATGGTAAGGGTGCCGGAC
>CAZRMB010000255.1:1845-3820 GCA_964600925.1 uncultured Syntrophomonas sp. | reverse complement strand
TAGCGAAGAGTCTCGTGAATGCCGAGATTCTTCGCTAACGCTCAGAATGACATTTATAGTTACATGATAATTAAGATAGTTAATTATAAAAAAGTCTCATTTGATTCTTTGCGGAGGTTATAAATGATACATATAATAAATTATTCTACCGATCCCTATTTTAATCTGGCCCTGGAAGAATATCTGTTACTGGACCCGGACCATCGTGATGAATATTTCATGCTCTGGCAGGACCGTCCCGTAGTAGTGGTAGGGCGTAATCAGAATACCCTCAAAGAAATCAATCTTGACGTAGTCAAAAACAGGGGCGTAGAGGTGGTGCGCAGATTGTCCGGTGGCGGGGCTGTATATCATGATGATGGCAATTTGAATTTCACCTATATCGTCAACGATGAACATCATGTCGGCTTTGATTTTGCCAGGTTTACCGGACCGATTATCGATACCCTTGGGCAGATGGGAATTAGAGCTGAAAACAGCGGACGCAATGATATTACCATCAGCGGTAAAAAATTTTCCGGCAATGCCCAATTCCGATGGAAAAACCGTTTGCTTCATCACGGAACCCTGATGTTTGATAGTTGTATCGAAGACCTGGCAGAAGTTCTCAATGCCGATACGGATAAATTTGTTTCCAAAGGGGTAGATTCGGTCCGCAGCAGAGTAACCAATATCCGGGAACATCTTGTAACGGAAATCACCCTGTCCCAGTTCAGGATGGCCTTGTTGCAGACGTTTAAAGCTACGGGAATGTTGGAAGAAGAACGTCCGCTCAATGAAGATGAATTACTGGCAGTAGAAAAGCTGCGCCGGGACAAATATCATAGCTGGGATTGGGTTTTTGGTACATCTCCGGCTTTTAATGTACAATCCAGCACCAGATTCTCTTGGGGAAAAGTTGAGATCGGAATGTACATTGAAAAGAGTTTAATTAAAGATTGCAGGATACATGGCGATTTCTTTACCAATGCGAGTATGAATGATTTATGTACAGCCCTGCAGGGATTGTCTTACCGGACGGAGGACATCAAAAGTCGATTGGCAGAACTGGATTTGAACATTTATTTTCCGGCTGCGCTGCCTGGAGAAATTGAAACATTAATTTTAAAGGATATTCCTTAATCAGGGCGAAAACATTTGCTAATTCTTATCTAAGGAGATGAATGGCCGTGGAATTAAAACATATAGCAGGCAACAGTTATTTTCTTGATGGGGATAATTGTGTTGGGGTATATGTATTTTCCGACCAGACTTGTCTGCTGGTGGACAGTGGTTCCAGTGAAAGTCAGGCCAAAAAAATATTAACGCTGCTGACCGCAGAAGGGCTGCAGATCAAAACCATTTTTAATACCCATGCCCATGTCGATCATTGCGGCGGAAATGAATATTTGCAGACGCAGAGCCAATGCAATATCTTTGCGTCACAAATGGCTGCAGCCCTCATTGAGAACCCAATTTTTGGCCCCACCATGCTGTTTACCGCCTATCCGCTCAGGGTTTTACGCAGCCGCGCATTGATGGCTCAGCCCAGTAAAGTCAACCGGATCGTCGGCCCGGGACCTTTGCATATAAATAATATGGAATTTCAGGTTTATGATTTGCCGGGGCACAGTTTGGGACAAACCGGACTTATGACGCCCGACGGAGTAGCTTTTTTGGGTGATAGTCTGATGCACGAACAGATGCTGATGGAATACCCTTTCCTATATATGGTTGATATTACCAGACAACTGGAGACCCTTGATTTCATTCGCAGACAAAATTGGCCTCTCGTATTGCTAACCCACGGAGGGCTGGTTAATGATTTAAGCGCATGTCTGGAGAAAAACCAAACCAGAATCCTGCAAATTGCCGAAGAAATATTGGCACTGCTTACGATCGGCAGATCCCATGAAGAAATCCTGGCCGCCATGTTTAAAAAATATGATCTGAGCGTTAACAGTGGTCAGTATTATCTTGTATCCTCAACCATCGC
>CAZRMB010000255.1:0-1745 GCA_964600925.1 uncultured Syntrophomonas sp. | reverse complement strand
AGGAAGTATCCCAGGTAAAGATGGATAACAGCCCAGTCGTCACGGTTGATTCCCAATAGCAGCATATCGACCTTCCTGCCAAAGGCCGCTTTCGATGCTGAGCCGCTCAGGAGAATGTATTTGCGGACAAAACCAGTGCCGGTCAGAGCCATCATTCCCAACAACATAACGGCATCAATGACGAAATTCAAGCGAGATTTATTCATTCTTATACCTCCTTCGTCTTTCAGTAATAGTCGAACCGAACTGACAGTTTGTTAAAATTCTGTACTTAATTGAGAATCTGGGCTTGCTTCTACAAAGACACTACAGTCTCTGTCAGCCGCATAAACGCATCCCGCAGATTGTCCTGACTGAGTTCCCAAACCGTACGGCCATCCAGGGGCAGGTCGTGAATCCTTTCGCAGTGTGGGATCGGATCTGCTATCCGCTCGCAACCGAAATAATCTGTCAGAAGTGAAAAATTCTCAGCGTTGTGGTGCCATTCCTTGGTGTTGACTTTATTAAGTACGATCAGATCAATAATCCCGGTATTGCTCTGTCGAATGCGATAATCCCGATCAAAGGAGATGACTTCAGCGGAGGCATCTTTTCGGTTCAGATCACTGCAAACGATCGTATGATCCGACAGGTGCTGCACGGTTATACAATCAGAAGCAGATGCTGGTAGAAGGATAATATAATCGTAGCTATGGCTAAATTGGTCTGGTATTATATCGGTATTTTCCATGCCCCAAAAATCAAATCCCATTTGGGCAATTGTCATCACCAGGCTGGTTTCATTCAGGAAATGTTCGTCCTGATCAATGCCCAACCAGGTTCTCAGTTTTGAGTTTTTCCCCTTTTCAGCCACTAGGACACGGTATCCCTTGCGGGCCAAGCCGCTGGCCAGATTCACTGCTGTTGTTGATTGGCCTGATCCTGACCTGACTGAAACAAGCAATATGATTTTTGCCAAGAGATTGCTCCTTTTCAAAAACTTTTGCCTCGTTGGTTTTTAATAAAAAAAAGCATGGCATAAAAAAGGATAATTTAATTTTAGGCTGTAAATCATAATTAAACAAGCATACGCTCAGAAAAACATACTTGGCTATTGTTTTTCAAGCAATGAATATGGTATGAAATATATATAACCATAAGTTATATTGGAAAGGAGGCTAGCATATGCCCGAAGAATTCAAACCAGGTTGTCAACGGCCGCCAATTAAAAAGGTCAATGTACAGACAGAAGAAAACGGAACAACAGAAATGATTACAAAGGAGGCGAAGCAGAGCATGGTGAAAGTTGGAAAACCAGCCCCAGATTTTACCGCCGCTGCCTATGGCCAGGGCAAGTTTGTCAACACAAGTCTCTCAGAATACAAAGGGAAATGGGTGTTGCTTTGCTTCTACCCGGGTGATTTTACCTTTGTCTGAGCTACCGAAGTTTCAGCAGTTGCTGAAAAATATCCTGAACTCCAGGAATTGGGAGTCGAAGTTCTTTCCGTAAGCGTTGACAGTGTTTTTGTGCATAAAATGTGGAATGATCATGAACTTTCCAAAATGATCAACAAAGATATTCCGTTTTTGATGTGTTCTGATCAGGACGGCAGCATCGGCAAAATGTATGGCATTTATGATGAGGACAGTGGAGTTGAAACCCGCGGCCGGTTCATTATCGATCCGGATGGTATCATTCAGGGCTTTGAAGTACTGACTCCTCCAGTGGGCAGAAATGTAGCCGAATCAATCCGTCAAGTCAAGGC
>CAZRMB010000254.1:0-3821 GCA_964600925.1 uncultured Syntrophomonas sp. | reverse complement strand
GGTTTATAATAAAACATTTCTGGATTCCGTCGGCCGGGGCATAGCGGATGCGAATGATGGAAAGACATTCAGCACAAAAGAACTTAAAGAAGCATTATTTACCCGTCGTCATGGGGAATAAAAGCGGATGAAATTGGTTTGGACTCAGGAGGCTATCGAACGCTTATTCGAAATCGAGGATTTTATATATGCCCACAGCCCTGGACGAGCGCGCGAATTTGTGGAGGAGATTATTGAACATGCAGAAACGATCTTACCCGATACACCTTCTGCGGGGAGGATGGTGCCGGAAATCAAAAACGCAGGCTTTAGAGAATTGATATTCAAAAAATATCGCATCGTTTATCGGGTAAATGAAAATAATATCGAAATTCTAACTGTTTTTGAAGGACACAAGTTGCTGAGAACTGAAGAATTAAAGGAATCGGAGAGAAAATGAAAAGAGACGTTGTTTGCATTATCCCTTCGCGTTATGAATCCAGCCGTTTTCCGGGAAAGCCGCTGGCCGATCTTTGCGGCAAACCAATGATTCAGCATGTTTACGAGCGGGTTGCCCGGGCCAAAGCCATTCCTTACGTTGCCGTGGCCACGGATGATGAGCGTATTTTCAACGCGGTGAAGAAGTTCGGCGGCAATGCTGTGATGACGGCGGCCACACACCGCTCCGGCACGGACAGGATTGCGGAGGCCGTAGCGTCTTTGAAGCTTGCACCGGCGGCGATTGTCGTCAATATTCAGGGTGACCAGCCGATTTTTGAACCGGTGCAGGTGGATGAGGTGATCGCGCCGCTGCAGGCCGACCCTGCCATCAACATGTCCACCCTGATTTACAAGATCATCCGGGAGGAAGAAATCACCCATCCCCACGCGGTGAAAGTTGTTCTCGACGCCCAGAATTTCGCTCTCTATTTTTCCCGGGCGACGATTCCTTATGTCCGCAGCAGCACGATGAAGGCCGATTACTACAAACACCACGGGATTTATGCCTACCGCCGTGATTTTCTGGATATCTTCACCGGACTGCCGGAAGGAAAACTGGAAAAACTCGAAGCCCTGGAACAGCTGCGCGCCCTGGAATACGGCTATAAAATCAAGGCAGTTATCACCCCCTATGATTCCGTGGAAGTCGATAACGAAGAGGAACTGGAGCGGGTGCGGCAGATTTTGGTGAGTTCTTTCAAGAGTGGGGAAACTGTGGCGTAATTGGAGTCGTTACATGTCGGTTATTCTGAGTAAAATGAACAAACTTTAGCAGAACAAGGGGTTTGCAACCCCTTGTTCTATGCGAGGGCGATTTTTCGCCTAATGCTCGAAATGGCATGGCGATACAATCACGAGTTCGCAGGGGGCGCACACAAATAAAAAAGGCAGCGGCCATTTCTGACCCTGCCTTTCCGTAATAAACCGATGATATGCTTCGTTACTTCTTCAACTTTCTTCCAACCCCGGCCAGACCAACCAGACCAAAGCCAAGAAGCAGCACGGTGAAGGGTTCGGGAACCGTAGTAGTCCCATCCGCTACCACCAACCCAGTTTTACCAGTTTGACCACTAATCATATCAACAGCAAAAATATAACCTTTATTGTTTGCAGTGGTCAAATCGGTAATCGTCGCGTTGGCGACATGAAAAACGATAGGGAGGTTGAAGGCTTCGCTCGCACCACCGCTTTGCTCTGTAACATCAATCCCGAATCCATAAATTCCACCGCCGTCACCATTGAAAGTCCCGCTGACCGGTACCATAGGGTTGAGGGTAAGACCTACCGGTTCAGTTAGTTGATCGACGGTAATATCACTTAAAGCCACTCCGATCGCGTTGAATTTGAAGGCCAAACCGTCTCCAGCTCCTGTAACCACGAATTTATTCGAATCATACAAACTTACTGTGACATCAACAGTACTTCCGCTCTGTACCAGATCAACTTGTCCCCACGGACCCGTTCCAAATCCTCCCGAGGAAAGATCGACATTCAAAGAATAGGTTATTGCCTGGGCAGCTGGTGTCGCTATAAACGACAACATCGCGCATAGCCACAAAGTTAAAAATACCTTTTTCATGTTTTCGCCTCCTTTATTGTAGAGTTATTATAGCAAGAGTAATGCCATAATGTATGTTGTTGATTATATGACCATATTGTTTGTGTAAGATGTAATTGGAAGGTCTGTTTGTAAAGAATCCCGACAATTATGCCTAGGGGTATAATAGATCAGTATATAAATACGTAATTTTTATGATGATTGATTTTTTTAAACGTAAAGAAATCCGACGTTCTTTTTCTATTCAATGCGGAGATATCCATGCTGTCTATATCCGTTGATTTTCTTTACACATTCTTCAATTTTAAGAGACGGCCAATGGGCATCATCATATCTCCTCCAAAACTTGCGGGGCCGGTTACCGTCCTGTGTACCCATGCCCCTGCATCCCCCTGTTTTATAATTTGACTTCTTTTGTGATTTTAAGGCGACCTTCTTTCCTTTGAGCTTTAAGCGATTCCCGGGAGAGCCGCAATTAAGAGTGAGTTGATCTGCTGACGTGACATTGCTGAAATATTGTCTATCAGGCACAATTTGTGCAAACTAAATAAAACAAATTTTTTGCGTATTATAGGAGTTCCATGAAGAAAGACAAGCTTATATGTTTTCGTACAAGTAAGAAATTACACGAATTACTTGTTCAAATTTCAGATGAAGACCGGCGTTCTTTATCGTCAATGATTGAAATGATCCTGACCCAGTACCTGACTAATAAGAAAGCATTCCCTGGTATTGAAATGCGCAAGCATCCAAGAAAACCAGTATCTATTCCAACGTTTATTAATCAACAGGGACACGAAAAAATTGGAAAAGGGTCAATCATGGATATTTCCCTTGGAGGAGCCAGAATTTTAATTCCAAGAGATTGCGAACAGGATATCGCTGTTAATTCCAAGGGGGCAAAATTTAATATTGTTTTTGATTTATCCACCGAAAACAGCCCTATAAAAATTACCTGTGAATCAACAAGAGTGGTTGATGCTGAGGATGGAATTATTGTCGGAGCCGCTTTTGTTGATGCTGAATTTAATAGTTATAAATCACTCCAAACCCACCTCATGTGACGACCTCGTAAAAACAGTCGGCTGCTGCACCGCTGTATTTTATGCCTCATCGCTTCAGATGACTGAAATGACATAAGTATTTTTCGGTAGTTTTTTCTGGCTTCAGCTATTGTCGGTGTCGAAATTATTTACACAACCAATGCAAAATGTATTATGATGTAATATCAACATGTTTTCTCTTAATCAATCAAAAATATCTTGCCTATAATTGCTCATTTAAACCTCTAATTGTAAAAATTTTTTACAACCGCGATATTTGAACAATAATTTATAAACCTCCCAATGGTAAGTAAGAATAAAAATCATTATGGAATTAATATCATAATTAATGTCTATCCCACTGATCATAGGCTAATTTATGATCGGCATGCATCGTGCATAACAATGTAATACAATTTAAGCTTTGTATAATAAACATTTTAATTTAGGAGGTCTGAATATGAAAATATTAATCCACAACGAACGAGCGGATGTCCTGAGTTTTCTCCGTGAGCACATAATCAATCATGGCTACAGGGCAGGCATTGCAGAAAAAGCCTCCGAAATCATTGATATGTTGTCGAGTGAGCAATACAATGTTGTATTAACCAACGGCGGAATGAAAGAGCTCAATTCAGATCAGTGCTCCTGGTTAAAAGCTTCTTCCACCTTTGTTATTGGCATCACGGATAAAAAGAAATTTGCTGAAAGCCCGACTTTCAACATAGATATGTATCTGC
>CAZRMB010000253.1:0-3852 GCA_964600925.1 uncultured Syntrophomonas sp. | reverse complement strand
TGCGGTAGAGAGGACTTGAACCTCCACGAAGTTGCCCCCACTAGAACCTGAATCTAGCGCGTCTGCCAATTCCGCCACTACCGCGTGTTTTTGCCTCAGCAAGGATTATTATATTACGGGTTTGAAAACATGTCAAGGTTAACAAAGCTAATTTTTTCTGTATAATTTCCCCTGCCAGCTATTTCTCATCAATAATTCACGATCAATGGCATTTAAAACGGAGCGCTTGTCCATACTCCAAATGGGCCCTATCAGTGTTTTTCGGGGACTGTCTCCGGTAAGTCGGTGAATGACCATGGGCGGCGGCAATATTTCTATCATATTTACAACCAGATCAACATATTCTTCCTTGCTCAAAAATGGGAATGATTGTTGTTCGTATATCTCTGCCAGTGGAGTACCGCGCATCAGATGCAGAAGCTGTATCTTGATGCCTTGGATCGGAAGGCTGGCAACTGCGTTTGCTGTTGCCATCATGTCATCGCGATCTTCCCCGGGCAGTCCCAGAATGACATGCGCACAAACATTGATTTGCCTGGCCTGTAAATTATCCAGGGCATGTAAAAAATCGCGGTAATTATACTTTAAATTGAAATAGTCAGCACTGCGCTCATGAATGGTTTGTAATCCGAGTTCCACGGTCAGATAATGATGCTGATTTAATTCTCCCAATAAATCCAGGACTTCCTCCGGCAAACAATCAGGCCGGGTGGCGATGGACAATCCCGCTACTCCCGGCAGCGCCAGCGCAGTTTCATAAGTTTCACGTAATCTCGCCACTGGTGCATAGGTATTGGTGAATGACTGCAAGTAGGCAATATACTTGTTCACAGCCCACTTGTTTCGGATCACTTCCCTGCCCCGCTCAAACTGTTCGGCAATCGACTTGTCCTTTGCTGCTATAAAATCTCCTGATCCGGATGGGCTGCAAAAAAGGCACCCTCCCCGGGCCAGTGATCCATCCCGGTTGGGACAGGTAAAGCCTCCATCCAGCGCAATTTTACCGATTTTTTCGCCAAACTGCTGGCGCAGATGATAGTTTAGGCTGTGATAGCGTTTATCGTCCCAGTATAATGGCTCGGGATCATTTTTCATGATAAATACATCCTTTTTAATATTTAAAAGGCCTAAAATATCAGCTTATTTTGTTAAGTTCGTTGTGCTTTTATGTTATATTATATAATGGATTGTCAAAATAATAATGCCGTAAATTAAGGAAGTGAAATTTGTGCCCCAGAAAACGTGGAAAAATTACATTGTCCCCTCTATTTTTATTACGGTTTTTCTTATAGCAGTTCTTTTCTCAGTTATGCAGCAGCGTCCGGTCAATGAATATCCTGATCAGCTTAGTCCATTGAACAGCAACGATTTTGTGATTGCTGGAACTGATCCCATATTAAAGGTGGGTGAAGCTGATTTAGGTGATGTTTCATTGCAGTTCCCCGGCGGCAAAATGCTGGGACGTAGTGGAGTCTATAGACCGGCAGATATTGATGCCATATTCACTTTTACCCGCAAAACAAACCTACTTAATAAAATCGACATCACCGGTCCGGGTATGGAAACCGCAAGAGCAGTATCATTCAACGACAGCTTTGACAAAGTTGTCAAGACATACGGGAATGGTTATGTACGTTCGTACTATAAAAGTGATCCGCAGACATTTGATGCTATTTATGGCAAAGAAAATTGTATTATATTTCATGTGATCGATAACAAGGTCAGCAAAATTGTGATTTTGCATGAAACGACCTAGCCCAATTGATCAGGTCATTATAATATTTAGGAGGCATCCTGATTGATTCAAATAGAAGGTTTAACCAAAATTTATAATGCCGGCGGCGGTGATGTGCTGGCGCTGGAAAATGTAAGCCTGCAGGTTAACAAAGGCGAGATATTTGGCATAATAGGCCTCAGCGGAGCTGGCAAAAGCACGCTAATTCGCTGTATCAACATGTTGGAAAAACCTACGGCCGGAACGATTCGTGTCGATGGGCAAAATATCAGCTCTTTGGATAAAAGAGAACTACGTGCAGCGCGTCAGAAGATCGGTATGATTTTTCAGCAGTTTAATCTATTATCTTCCCGGACGGTGTTCGACAACATTATGTTCCCCCTGGAAATTGCCGGGATTCCTCCGAAGGATGCCCGCAAACGTGTTCAGGATTTGTTGGATCTGGTAGGACTGAATGAAAAAGCCCTGGTTTATCCTGAACAACTAAGCGGTGGGCAAAAACAACGGGTGGGAATCGCCCGCGCTCTGGCCAATGATCCTAAAATTCTTTTGTCAGACGAAGCTACCTCAGCCCTGGACCCACAGACCACCCGCTCTATTCTCAAATTGTTAAAAGATATAAACAAACAGCTTAATCTGACGATACTGCTGATCACTCATGACATGAACGTTATCAAAGAAACCTGTGATCGGGTGGCAGTGATTGACAATAGTAAAATTGTTGAGATCGGAGACGTGCTGAATATCTTTTCCAATCCCGGCACCCCAACCTCCAAAAGTTTTATTAATACCATCATAAACAAAGAGATTCCGGAGGAGCTATTGCATCGTTGGTCCGTTGACAATGATCATGAAACCAGCAAATTGATCCGCGCCTCTTTTATCGGTGCTTCTGCCGGTGAACCAGTCATTTCTGGTCTGATAAAGAAATTCGACATAAAAGCGAATATCTTGTATGGAAATATTGATCGTGTCAAAGATACTCCCTTTGGAAATTTGACGCTTGAACTTATCGGCGATCCATCTTTGATGAATCAAGCCTTGGACTACCTGCGTGAAAATGGTCTGGAAATAGAGGTGTTATAAATTGTTTGAAATTATCAGCGGTATTAACCTGTCATCTTTATTCGGTAGTGTTTTGGCAGACAATGCCTGGATGTTGGATAAAGTAATTCTGGCAACCTGGGAAACGATTTACATGGTCGTTATTTCAACTGCCTTCAGTTATGTTTTAGGACTGCCCCTGGCAATTGTCCTGGTCATTACTGACAAAGGACATATTATGGAAAACCAGACATTGAATAAAACACTGGGGACCATCGTAAACGCAGCACGATCCATTCCCTTTATTATCTTTCTGATTCTGCTTATACCTCTGACCCGTATAATTGTCGGTACGTCGATCGGCACCGTCGCTTCCATCGTACCGCTTACCTTGGCTGCAGTCCCTTTCGTTGCCCGACTGGTGGAAACATCTCTGAAAGAAATCGATTGGGGCTTGATCGAAGCGGCTTTGTCCATGGGAGCAAATACCTGGCAGATCATTCGCAAAGTTTTGATACCTGAGGCTTTCCCCACAATAATACTGGGAGTGGCCATAACTACCATTAATCTGGTCGGTTATTCAGCCATGGCAGGTATCGTGGGCGGAGGAGGTCTTGGTACCCTGGCTTATTACTACGGCTATCAGCGTTATCAAACCGGGATCATGTGGGTGACCGTAATCTTGTTGATTATTTTGGTTCAACTCGTACAGATGCTCGGTGATAGGCTTAGCAATAGAATTATTTATAAGAGGAGGTAATGGGGTAAGTGAAAAAGAAACTACTGGTACTGCTCACAGGTCTTATGCTGATGTCTTTGGTTCTGGCAGGATGTTCCAGCCAGAAGGATGCGGAAACTCCCAAAGATACAGCCAATGAAAAAACCAAAATAGTCGTTGGTGCGACTGCCAAACCTCATGCGGAAATCCTGGAAGTTGTCAAACCTATGCTGGCAAAGGAAAACATTGATCTGGAAATCAAAGTTTTTACCGATTATGTGCAATTAAATCCAGCTCTTAAGGACAAGCAAATCGACGCCAACTTCTTCCAGCATGTACCCTATCTGGATGACTA
>CAZRMB010000252.1:0-3856 GCA_964600925.1 uncultured Syntrophomonas sp. | reverse complement strand
GATTAGTTTCCATATATTCAGCGAGGTTGTTATAAGCTTTGGTTTGGACCGACATGCTCCCTGTGCCGGAACTTGCTGATCCGTCACCTATATTTATCGTTACTTTGAAAGTTTTGGTTGGCTGAACGCTTTCCCAGGGACGTGCATATCTTAACTCAATTTCTGCCGTGCCGGCTTGCAGAGCTTTGAATTTCCAGTATGTCTTGCCTCCCTGGCCGACGATATTCGAAATGACAGCCGCATCAGGTTCATAGGCTTTATCAATCTTCAATTCCAGCAGCTTGTCATCAATGGACTTGTTAAAATCCCAGACATAGCCGGTACTGGGGTTGGAGGCCAGCGAGAGGACAAACTCCTGACCGACTTTGACGGTATAATTCTGTCCGTTATTATTTTCATTGAGGCTGATAAGCTCAATGCAGCGGTTGATAATTTTGGCCAATTCAGCCCGGGTAAGCGAATCATCAGGCCGAAAATTCTGCCCATCGCCTTTCATGATCCCGGTATTGCTGACAAATACCATGGCATTCATGTCTTCCTGCACTAAATTCTGGGTATCATTATATACAGGCATCATCATGATCATGGGGATGGAAATATTTTTAGCGTTAAAACTGCGATAAATGGCATGGGCAGCCTCAATTCGGGTCAGCTCACCCGCCGGTTCGAAATTGTATTCATCCCTGGCGTTAAGAACTTCATCGATGGCACACATTACTACTGCATCAGCATACCAGCTGTTATTATCCACATCCTTATAATAATCGTTGGCTACCGGCTGCTTGAAAAAGCGCAGCTGGCCATAATCCAATTGAAAGGTATCGGTCAAAACTTTCGCCATCTGCGCCCGGGTCACCATACTGCCGGGGGCAAAGATCTTATAACCTTGTTCCGTTGTTCCCATTCCGTGCATGATGCCGAGCTGGTCAAGCAATAATATGTCCTGCTCGGCCCAGTGACCTTTCAGGTCAATATAGTCCCCCGGGGCAAGTTTGGCCTGGCCTGCTCCGGGAAAAACAAAAACTACCACCAGTAGCATCAGCAGACAAATGCTGAATTTTTTCATTGGTAGAACCACCTCTTTTTCTTTTTAAATATTTACGGTTAAAACAAACATTTCTTGCATGGATGTGTATAATTGTCTGGTGTAAAATTATAGCAGCCAGGCAATAGATGAAGAATTCCTTCAGTGGGTTGGTACATTAAGGATCATAAAAATAGGAGAAGTTAAAAAGTCCTGAGGGGCTGGCGGTAGGGCTATCAGTCATGCCACTGTGTTGGTCACGCCTTTGGTATTGCAATGTTCTACTGTTGAAGGTTTTTGTTTGTCTGGGGGAAGCTGGCAATGAACAAGCCGCTGATGATAAAAGCAGCCCCGATAAAAAAACTGACGTCCAGCACTTCGTTGAGCATGAACCAACCCAGTACAGAACCGACCACCGGCTGGAAGCACAGGAACAATGATCCCGCTCCGGCCTCGAGCAGATCCATGCCTTTATTCCAAAGGAAGAAGGCCAGGGCAGTGGAAATGATCGCAATATAGAGAGTTCCCAACCACACCAGAGGATTGGCAAACAGACGCACAGCTTGGTTTTGCATTTCTCCGACGGCAACTGGAGTTGTAAACAGCAAAGCGAACAAGATCGCATAGGTGGTAATGGTAAGAGATGAATAGCGGTCAGAAGCTTTTTTGACATATACGGAAAGCAGCGCCCAGGTAACAGCTGCTACAATGAGGGAAATACTGCCGCCTAAATTGATGGATTCGTTCCCGGTTATGCCTATTACTGCAATTATGCCCAGCATGGACAGGAGCAAAGCCAGCAGCTTGCGCCGGGTTATTGTTTCTCCCAGCAGCATCCAGGCAAACAGGAAAGTGAAAACCGGTGAACTGGAGGTCAACAATGCCCCGGTATGGGCATCGGCCAGTTTGGTGCCAACAAATTGTGCACCCACAGAAACAAAATAACCGATAAAACCGATCCAGGCCAATAACAGGATATCCCTCCCGGCAACTTTATGTTTCCTGGTCATCAGCATAATGATTGCCAATACGATCCCGGCTACAGCATAACGCAGCCACAGCAGGGTAAAAGGCGGCACATAATCAAGCACATATTTGCTGACCACATACATGCTGCCCCAAATGCTGGCTGCCAATGCCAGGCATATTGCCCCCCAATATTTCACGGTTGATCACTCCGTTTCAAAAAGTAAACATTGCTATTATAGCAGAAAAAATATTCAATTTTGGCTGTAGGGCTAATATTATTGCTGGATCCAATGAATCAGGATGAGAAGAATGGGGGAGGGACGAGGGCCTGGTGAGACCAAGGCCCCCGATATGTATTATTTCATATCCAGATAACTCAGCAGCATATTCGCAGCTTTCAATTGGTAATTGACCCGGGTGTCAAGGCTTGGCTTCCAACAAGTTTCAAAGATGAAACTTCTGGCACCTACTGTAACTGCAGCGGCGCGGGTAATACTGCCTCTGGCGGGATATTTCAGCAGGGAAAATTCTTTTCGATCTAGGCTTATGTATTTGTTTAAAGTGGTAACAATTCTGCTGCCGATGGTTCTGGTTGAAGAAGACGGGTAATAAATAAGGGATTGTCCTACGGAAGATGACGAAGTATTCTTTGCATAATCATACCCTTCATGCATGTCCATTACCCAATCAACATCGTAATCCTTGATTACTTTCAAAATAGATTTGGCCAGGGCCCCGTGGGCAGTGCCGGATTTTGTGCTGGGAAAGGCACGGTTCAGATCCGTTTGTCCGCTGGCAACCCGTTGGTGATCTTCAATTGCCAGTACATTAGCTTTAGGGATAACCAACAAAGTACCCCGGGTAGGACGGTAGTCACATACTTTCAGCGCGGCTTTGTAGCCTGCCGTTTCATTGCCATGTACGCCGCCGACGATCAACACTACCGGCCCAGCCTTACCGCTTTTAATTACATACAAATTGGTTTCATATTTGGTGCCGGAAGCTATTTTTTTCACCTGTACGGAAGCAGCAGCTTCAGCTTTCAGGGGAATTGACAGGGGGGAAATAAGTATGAATAAAGCTAATATGTAAACTATAAATCTTTTAAAATTGCTGCGTATTATCAATTTATCACCCTTTCGCTTATTACATTTAATGCAAAATATTGTATATAGCTCCCAGCCCCCTTGCTACACACATTATACGACAAACAATTTAATGGCTTCATTGGTAATATATACTCCAGCCATTCGGTGTAATAATATATTGAAAACCACGTAATGATGGTAATTGTGCCGACTCCCATCGAAATATAATGATTGTAAAAACAAGGTTTAACAACCAGATCCGTAGTGTACAAGCTATTATTTACCTCCCAACGGAGGGACGTTCTTTTTGTTGGCCAGTTCTTTTCAGTCTGATATAATGGAAAAAAATAACTGGAGTATCAGAGATTATGAGACGAGCAAGAGAGCGGAGCGAAAGAGGCTTAGTTATCAGCCAACAAAAAGAACGTCCCCCTGTTGGCACTGTTGGCAAAAGAATAATTAGCTCCAGGATGGTAATTAATTGCCGTTTTGGGAATTATATAAGGAGAGTTAAATTTCTAGAGTAAGGGGTGCAAGCTTATGTCAGCCATAAAAGTACCTAACAGACTTGCAGAAGAGAAAAGCCCTTATCTGCTTCAACATGCGCACAATCCCGTTGACTGGTATCCCTGGAGGGAAGAAGCCTTCGTAAAAGCAAAACAGGAAGATAAGCCGGTTTTTCTGAGTATTGGCTACTCTACCTGCCATTGGTGCCATGTGATGGCTCACGAATCTTTTGAGGATCAGGAAGTTGCCGATTTATTGAATGAGCACT
>CAZRMB010000251.1:0-3868 GCA_964600925.1 uncultured Syntrophomonas sp. | reverse complement strand
ATTTTTATAATGGCAAATTTTGAGGTATTATATGACTTAGAAACTTGTTGAAAATGCCGCAAATATATTTATCAGCATAATCGTGCGGACGCTTGACATATTATTTTATTACACAGCAAGGAGGAAAAAGACATGTCTGAACTCAGAAGAGATCTGGTCAAAAACAATTGGGTATCGGTTGCTGAGCATCGTGCGCTCAAACCCAATGATTTCCCGATTGCAAGAAAAGCGCTGGAGTCATCCGTAACGGGCGGCTTCTGTCCGTTTTGTGAGGGCAACGAACAGTATACGCCACCGGAAATAGCCGCATACCGGGAGAACTCCGAGCCAAATACGAAGGGCTGGCTGGTCAGGGCGATTCCCAATAAATTTTCCGCTTTTGAACTGGAAGGTGAATTGGAAGAAACCCGCCTCGGAGTTTTCAGCAGATACAACGGGTTGGGCAAACACGAAGTGATGATTGAAACGCCTGAACATAATATTGATTTTCATCAATTGTCGGTTGAGCGCATGGAAATCATTTTGAAAATCTTACGTAATCGTTATAACGACCTGGCCAGTGACAAGCGTATTAAATATATTCAAATTTATAAAAATCGCGGCATTTTTGCCGGTGCATCCCTGGAACACAGCCACAGCCAGATCGTAGCGCTGCCGTTTGTACCGGCTGAGAATCAGGGCGTGATCGACTATTACAGAGAAAAGCAGCATTGCCTGTTGTGTGACATCGTTGCCCAGGAGATGAACGGTGAACGTCTGGTAGCGGAGAGCGAAGCGTTTATCCTGCTTTGCCCGTATGCTCCGCGTTTTCCTTATGAGACCTGGATCATTCCCAAGCATCATAGTGAGCATTTTGGCGGGATTACCGCAGCAGAAATTCAGGATCTGGCTAAAATGATAAAGAAGTTCAGCAATGTTATGGTTGAAAGCCTGGCAGATCCTTCATATAATCTAGTCATTAACACTGCACCGGTCAATGTTGATTATCAGCCGGGCTATCACTGGTATATTGAGCTGACTCCCCGGTTGTTGGTCAACGCAGCCGTAGAAATTGCCAGCGGTGTCTATATCAATCCAGTCGCCCCCGAATTGGCAGCTGCCATGCTGCGTGAAAAGATGGTAAACCTATGACCAATAAATTATATCCCCGTATGTATGTTGACACGCTCCTTGATATTCCATTGGATGAGCTGGCGGCTGCGGGCTTGCGCGCATTTATATTTGATCTCGACAATACCATAACGGAATGGAACAGCCAGGAATTGCGTGCTGAAGTGGAAGCATGGTTTCAGTTAATCAGGGAGCGGGGATTTAAAGCCTGCATATTGTCCAACAACGGCGAACAGAGAATCGTTCGGATCTCTCAACGTCTGGGAATCCCTTTCATACACCGGGCGCGCAAACCGTTGCGCAGATCATTTCTTCAAGCTGTGGCTCTCATGGAGGTACAAACCTCTGAGACTGCCGTTATAGGCGATCAAATCTTCACTGACGTGCTGGGCGGCAATCGCGCCGGGCTCTATACCATTCTGGTCAAACCCTTGGCCCGCAAGGAGTTTTATGGCACCAAAATATCACGGGCCATGGAATATTTTGTTTTGCGCCGTTACCATCGCAAATATAAATAACGATGCCACTGCAAAAAACCAGTTATTTATACTTACTTATACTCGTAGAGGAGACTTTAGTCTCCGACTATCTGAAACGCCAATATGTAGAGGAGACTAAAGTCTCCTCTACGGTATATAGTGTATAAACACACTTTTTGCAGTGACATCAAATAATTAGCGGCCGGTTTTGTCAGAAACTTGAAATAAAGTCTGAAAAGTGGAATAATTCTTTGCATAGGTGCTCGATCTCGAGCTTGTGCTTGTGCGGACGGAAGGCGGAATAAAAGCTTGGAGAAGACAGCTAATACCTTATTGGGCTTATTTGGCAACCCGGTGGGACACACTTTGTCTCCGCTGATGCAAAACAGTGCCATCAGTTTGCTGGGGTTGCCTTATGTGTATTTGCCGTTCAAGATTGAGCCGGAATCTTTGCAGGATGCAGTAGCATCTATTCGTGCCTTGTCCATGGGAGGGGTAAATGTCACCATTCCTTTCAAGGAAGCAGTGATTCCTTATCTGGATGAGCTTTCTGCAGATGCCAAAGCCTGTGGAGCGGTAAATTTGATCAAAAATCAGGACGGACATCTGATCGGATTAAATACTGATGGAGAAGGATTTATCCGCAGTCTGGAGGAAGAAGGCATCACTGCGCAAGGCAGAATTGTTTTTATCGGTGCCGGCGGTGCAGCTCGGGCACTGGCCTGGGTACTGACCAGGTTTCCAATCGAACAGTTTGATTTTATGGATATTAACTTATCCCGCGCGCAAAATCTGGCCGCCTGCATTCGTGAGCAAACAGGCTGCACCAGCCAGGGTATAATTATGAATCAGGAAAATTTTACAGCAGTCAGCGAGGAAGCTGACTTTATCATTAATTGCAGTTCCGTCGGAATGTTTCCCCAGACGGATGCAAGTCCGGTCGATTGCTTGGATCAGGCCAGGAACAGTACAGTTGTCTATGATCTGATATATAGTCCGTTGCAGACCCGCCTGATGAAAATGGCTTCAACACGTGGCCTGAAGACGATAGGTGGCTTATCAATGCTGGTACACCAGGGGGCTCTGTCTCTGGAGATCCTTACCGGCGTCAAAGCTCCGGTTGCCCACATGAAAGAAGTGGTATCAGATTATTACAACCAACAACAGAGGATTTACCCTGGCTGAACTCATTTTTGCCATGGCGCTATTGGTGATTTTGCTATCTATATCATTTCCCCGCTTCAGTTCTGCTCTGACCGAGGTCAAACTCAATTCCGATGCCCGGCAGATGGCAGGAGTACTTCGAATGGCCCGCACTGAGGCCATCACCAGCGGGGTAAGCAAACAGGTGGTTTTCTATATTGATGACAGCCAAAATCCACGCTATCTATATGTCGGCAAATCAGCCTACAAACTTAGTCAGGGAGTAAATTTTGTCGGCTCCAACCCCTTTAATTCCAGATTCAAAAACCAGCCTGCCTGTATCTTTTTACCAAACGGCAGAGCACTGCAAGGAGGAACGGTTATGCTGAAAGCAGACAATATAAGAAAATATGTAATCGTACTCAATACCACCGGAAGAATAAGAACTTCTGACACACCTCCGGAAAGTTGGGAAGATAGGAGATAGGATAAGATGATATTTCAGCTGTTGTTTATTTTCTTTGCCAGGATAATTGATGTTTCCATGGGGACCATCCGCACGATTTTGATCATTCGCGGTGACAAGTGGCCAGCCGCCATCATTGGCTTTTTTGAGATCATGGTTTATACGGTGGCATTGGGGATGGTTGTCGGTTCACTGGATGATCCCATCAGATTAGTGGTTTTCTGCAGCGGTTTTGCCTTGGGGGTACTGGTCGGCAGTGTGATCGAGGAAAAACTGGCGCTTGGGTATCGTGGCCTGCAGGTGACCGTCGACATGGATAACGCCCATATTGTAGATCAATTACGTGAAGAAGGCTATCCGGTCACCTGCTGGGAAGCACAGGGCAAATTAGGCTCCAAATTGGTTCTTAATATTATTACCAAACGCATTTTGGCTGACAAGATTACCGATCAAGTCTACGCCTGTGATCCGAACGCTTTTGTGGTCTATATGGAACCGAAATATTTTCAGGGCGGCTATATAAAAAAGAAGTGATGCGGACGATCTCCCAAACATAATATTCCGAAGAGATGAACAGGAAAAGGTGTGGTTATGCGAAAAAATATCGTACTGATTGGCTTTATGGGGACCGGCAAAAGTTCGGTGGGGTCCAGATTGGCGGCAAAACTGA
>CAZRMB010000250.1:0-3868 GCA_964600925.1 uncultured Syntrophomonas sp. | reverse complement strand
ATCCAGCCAGGGCGGATAAAAGCGACTGATTTTCTCCCACAAAATGTTCCATCCCCCATTCCTTAATTATCAAACATATCTATGCAGCCACATTTTTCCCGCTGCGTTTGGCGGCCCAGGCTGCTTTGAGGCGATCCTTGTTGTCTTTAACCACGATACAGATAACCAAAATAATAATAACTACCAGCGTTCTGTCTCCTGGCAGCAGCGTCTGGCGCAAATAATCCACCAGGAAGAAATGGGCCAGATAGATGCCAAAAGTTCGTTCACCGATATAAGCCAGCATATCTCTGCCGAAAGCATCTTCGCGGCTGTAATAAATGGCCAGGGCTAATACCAGTCCGATGGAAAGCGGGAAAATTTCAACTTTGTTGAACAGATAACCCAGGGTGTTGTTGGCATAAGGTATGGCCATACCAATGGCAGCTACGGCCAGCCCACCGATCAAAAAGGCCCGGGTGTGTTTACAGATATAATCCTTGATCTGCGGATATTCTGCCACCAGCATGCCGATGGCGATAAAGCCCCACCATTTCATGGGCACCGGACCCGAATAACTGATCCAGTGGAAATGATACATGCGGCTCAGTTCCAACATCAGGCACCAGTAGATATTCACAAAGATCATCAGCCAGAGGATGAGCACCCGCCACATCTTGGGCAGGAAATACAGCAGCGGCATGAAGACCGCAAAGATGATATAGTAAAACATGTAGTAGAGATGCAGGGAGGTTTTGCCCAGAATAAGATCCATCACGGAAAAAGTTTTGCCAATGGTTATGTAATAAAATACTCCGTAAGCGACCGCCCAGTAGAGGTAGGGTATGTAACTTTTCTTGATCTTATCCCAGGAAGAGGTCAGCCATCCCTTTTTCAGACCCATCTGCATGAAATGGCCCTGAACAATAAAAAACATGGGCACGCTCCACATGGCCAATTCCCGGACAAATACCGCCAGCGGATCAGTTCCTCCCCGGTAAACATGACTGAAAACCACCGAAATAATACCCAGACCTTTTAAAACGTCAAACATCGGATTTCTCATCAGTTCGTCCCCTCGCAGCTTATTTTTGCAGATATGTTGTGAGATTCAAGTATTTAACAATACTATCAGGATTGATCCGGCTTTTTAGCCAGCCGTGTCTTGGTCACACGCCCGACCGCCAGCAGTTCATCCTGGTCATTATAGACTCGTGATTCGACGAAAGCCAGCCGTTTGCCGGATTTCAAAACTTCAGCCCGGGCCCTTACTTTACCAGAGTTTACTGAAGAAATGACAGATACATTTATATCATTGGTCACATAATAATAGCCTTCCGGCAGACCATATTCCACAGCTACCGACGTAGAAACATCGCATAAGGCATAATACATGACGCCGAGTAAAACACCGTGAACATTCATGGTTTCTTTCTTAACATCCAGCAATACTTCAGCAAAATTTTCCCCGGCCTCCCCGAACTCCATACCGATGAAATTGTAGAATGGCACATCTTTGTTTTTTTCCATAATAACAGCGATCTTTTCGTCCTTATTCATGAAACCTTCTCACTCCTCCAACGAATTGCTTTTACATTGATTTTCGAGCCAGCAGCGTTTTGGTCATACGGCCCACTGCCAGCAAGTCTTCCTTGTCGTTGTACACCCTGACTTCAACAAAAGCCATTCTCTTACCGGCTTTCATAAGCTCCGCTCTGGCCTTTACCGTTCCGGAACTAACCGAAGACAGCACCGAAACATTTAAATCATGGGTCACATAAAAATATCCTTCTTTATTATTTGCCTCCAACACTGCGGAAGCTGCCAGATCACAAAGAGTATAATACATCCCTCCATGTAAAACTCCGTTGCCATTTATGGTTTCTTTTTTTACCGGCAGCATCAATTCAGCATAATTTTTCCCGGCATCTAAAACTTTCAGACCGATAAACTTGTGGTAGGGCAGATTTTCGAAACTTTCCGCCATAGCCTCTATTGATTCATATTCACTCATTCGTTTTTCTCTCCTGTTCCCGGGTGTTACTGAACTTCAGTATTCAAATATACCTATCCATATAATTTGTCTTTCGAGAATTAAGGCGTATTTTCCTCCCTGCCGGTGAATATTAACAACATAAACATATGTCCATGACCGTGCTGGAAATTTAATTAATTGTTTGTCATATACCCCCCTATAGTATATAATGATTTCATTAATATAGATTACACTCAGAATAATTAAATGTTTAAATAATCAAATCAATAAGGCAGGTGTTTTACAGGTGGGTAAAAAAGTTATTATTGTAGGCGGAGTGGCTGCCGGCGCTACGACTGCAGCCAGATTGAGAAGATTGGATGAAACAGCTGAGATCATCATGATCGAGCGGGGCGAGGATATCTCCTTTGCCAACTGCGGACTGCCCTATTACGTTGGTGATGTAATTCAAAATCGCAGCAATCTGCTGGTGCAAACCCCCCAGGGAATGTCCCAACGATTTGATCTGGACATACGTACGCGTCATGAGGTACAACGTATCATCCCGGCGGAAAAAACCATTGAGGTACACAACCTGCGCACCGAGACGGTTTACCGGGAAACTTATGATTATCTGGTTTTAAGCCCCGGCGCCAAACCGATCGTGCCTGATTTTCCAGGCGTAGATAAACAAAATGTTTTCACCGTCAGAAATATTCCTGACAGTGATTTCATCCGCCAATATATTGAAGTCCGGGATGTTGAAAAAGCAGTGGTCGTCGGCGGGGGATTTATTGGTCTTGAAATGGCTGAGATGCTCGATCACCGGGAAATTGATATAACCATCGTGGAAGCCGGGCCCCAGGTAATGAATGCACTCGATCCTGAAATGGCTGCCATCGTGCATAATTATATAACCTTTCTGGGGATTGATCTTATCTTGAACGACCGCCCTGTATCCCTGGAAGGCGAAGACAATGTTGCGCAGGTCGTCCTGGCCAGCGGCAAAAAAATTGATACTGACATGGTCATCCTGGGTATCGGCGTCAGGCCAGAAGTATGGCTGGCAGAACAGGCCGGGCTTGCCATGGGGGCCACCGGAGGCATACTGGTGGATGAATATATGCGGACTTCCGACCCCAATATATATGCTGCCGGTGACGCAGTCCAGATCAAGGACTACCAAAGCGGGCAGGATGCACTGGTTCCCCTGGCCGGGCCGGCTAACCGACAGGGCTGGATCATCGCCAACAACATCGCCGGCCGCGAGCTGAAGTATCCCGGCAGTCAGGGTACCGGCATTGTTAAATTTAACAATCTGACCATTGCCATGACCGGCAAGAATGAAAAACATCTGCAGCGCATGGGCTGGGATTACATGGTCTGCCATATTCACCCCAACTCCCATGCCACTTATTATCCGGGGGCTACGCAGATGACGCTCAAACTGTTGTTTGCACCAGAAGACGGTAAAGTTTTAGGTGCGCAGATCGTAGGGTATGATGGCGTCGATAAACGTATTGATGTTCTGGCCACAGCCATCCACGCAGGTCTGACCGTGTTTGACCTGCAGGAACTGGAACTGGCGTATGCGCCACCTTTCTCTTCAGCCAAAGATCCGGTCAACATGGCTGCCTATGTGGCCGGCAACATGGTACGGGGAGATGTTGAAGTCGTCTACTGGCAGGATGTCGAGGATCTGGTCAATAACGGCGCTTACCTGCTGGATGTCCGCACCAAGCCAGAAGTTGAACTGGGCATGGTTCCGGGAGCCCACCATATACCGCTGGATGATTTGCGGGAAAATCTGGACAAACTGCCTCTGGACAAGGAAATCATTGCCTACTGCCAGGTCAGTCTGCGTAGTTATATAGCCAACCGCATCCTGCAACAGCATGGATTCAAAGTCAAAAA
>CAZRMB010000249.1:0-3869 GCA_964600925.1 uncultured Syntrophomonas sp. | reverse complement strand
AAATCGTGTGTACCCTTTAAAGGTACCGGGGGTTCAAATCCCTCCTCCTCCGCCACCTATTTTCCGAATTTGATCAAAAACGCTAGCAAATACGCATAAACATTGAATGAAATAGGGCTTTTTGCACGAACGATCTTCCCGTATATTCCTCCTATATTACCCAATTTTACCCCTGAAATTTGCAACCAATCAGCAACCAGAAAGGCGTGGCTGTGAGCGTCAAAAAAATAGAGCGCAAAGATCGGGATTCGAGGTATGGCGTTAAGTGGACGGTTGCAGGGAAGCGCCGGTTCCGTTTCTTCGAGAAAAAATCTGACCGCAATGCCTTCTTCAATGAGATGGAAGAAAAGGAAACGCGCCAAGGTTCAGCCGCTTTAAATATCACCACCGTTGAAGCGCAAATTATGCGCCGGTGCATTGAGTTGCTTGGTTCTCCGGAAAAGGTTTTGCTGGCGGCGGAAGAAAAAGCCAAGCGAGCTTCAATTCAGACCATACCGCTTGATCTGGCGGCCAAAGAGTTTTTAGATGAGAAGTGCAATCTCGGCCGAGATGAGAACTGGCTTCGGGCAAATCGAAAAATTTTGGCCCGTCTTGGCGAAAGTTTCCCAAAAAAGGCAACAAGCGACCTTGCCCGAGAACAAATGCAGCAGTGGGTTCTCCAGTTGAACTTTGCTCCAGTGACAATCCAAAATCACGTGAAGGCCTGCGGATCATTTTTCAATTGGTGTGTTGCTCATAAATACTGCCATGAGAATATTTTCAAAGGTATCCACATGCCTACCGTTGTCCAAGCGGAACCCGAATTCTTGACGGTTGACCAAACAGAAAAAATATTCAAGGTAGCAGCAGAACATTACCCGGACGCTCTTGCCTACCTCGCATTACAGGCTTTTGCCGGGATACGCTCCAGCGCATGCGCCCGGATTTCACAGGATGAGATCAAATTTGAGCAGCGCGGGGTCATCATTACTGCCGAAAATGCCAAAAACAACAGACGGCAGTTTGTGGACGGTCATCCTGAAAACCTCTGGAACTGGCTGGAATACGCCCGGAAGGTTGCTCCGGAAGGATTCTCGCTCACAAAGCGCCTATGGGATCGGCGGAAGTCCCAGATAGCAGAAAAAGCCAAAGTGAAGATGCCCCATAACGCCCTGCGGCACTCGTTCTGCTCCTACCATGTGGCACTTGATGGTGATGCGGGAAAGACAGCTACGCTGCTCACTCACCGGGGCAACGTTTCAATCCTCTATGCCCATTACAAGGGAAATACCAGAGGGACAGATGCGGAGAGGTATTTTTCAATTACTCCTTGATGTTATGGCAGATTCTAACCGGTATTGCCTGTATATCTAATGTGCGTTTGCCATAGCATATGTGTAAAATCCACTATGCTTTCTCCTGTGTTCTCAGATTGGAAGTGGTTGCGAGCCAAGGCAACCATCGGATGTAACCCCTCGCTTGTTTTTGCTAGCCGATATAATACTTCCATTGAGTTTTTCGACACGGAGTTTGCAAAAATGCCGTCATAATAGGTTCGGAGGTTCAAAATTTTAATACCAATTGCTCGGAATTCTTCTTGAGTATGATTTGCAAGTAACTCAAGAAACCCTTCATTGCTGCCAGATTTTTGTGACTGCGCATATTCTTCGAAGTACATTGTTGATTTGTGCTCTAATCTTTCAGTCAAGAAGTCATGCAAAACGGCGGCGCTAAAAACCCTGAACAGGAAATCTTTCAGATGATCTTCTTTGTTTTGCTTCCCCACCAACTCTTTTACAAGCGGGGTAATCTGGGTCAGCATATATTCCCAGTTGCCTTGGTATATGACGGATATAGCAAAATAATCCGCAATAATTTCTTCCCAGAGCGCGCTATCTCCAAGCTTGTCGTTGCCCCATAATCTTTCACCCCGATCTTCGGCATAATATCCATTGTTGAGCCAATAAATGTGTCCCACTTCATGAAGAACGTAGATTAACCCCATGGGAGAGAATAGCAGTGGAAAGGGAATATTAATAAATCCAAGGCCTAAATGTTTAAGAACTTTAATGTTGGGTCTGTATGCATTCCCAATGAAACAACAGATTGATAATGGTTGTTCTGCCCCACTTATAACGTTTATTCCCTTCTGTAAATCCACAAATAAGTTACACGCCTCTTTGAGAGCGGCGTTGCATAAACCGTCTGTTGACGCCAGTATCTTGTGAAATGATCCATGAGACATTAACGAAGGCGTTGCTGATGTAGATCCCGCAGGGTAAATCCCCCTGTATCGATCCTTAAAGCATAACTCCATCAATGTGCAGTATTCTGCGAATTCTTCACAAACGTCTTTGTATAACCCCCCAAGCGTTCCATCGCTTCCAATCCTATTTTCAAGTCGCTTTCCTGCCGTGTTGTGGCAGAGAATTAACGATTCATATGAATCACACGTCGACTCTTCTAAATAAATAGCATGTAAGCCTCGTCTAATTTGTTTAATTGCGGCCGCTGTGTGCGGTTGCAAAAGATCTTCTAGCGATCTCTCTGGAACCATTTTTTGCGGAGACACGCGGGGTGTCTTTTTATGGTTTACAACTGTGGGGGAGTTTTCTTCAGCGAAGAACATTTCTCCCTCTGGGAGACAGATTCTTGTTTCGGTTGACAGTATGGGGGTATTGGGCGTCGCAACATTAGGTAACAATGTTGTAAAAAAGTACCTCAAGAATTTTTGCAGCGAAGACTCTTTATCACTTGTAAATACAGTATATATATCTTCTCTGCCAAAGGCGGGAACGGTACGATTAGAGCTGTCGTCATGGAATAAAGAATGCGCATCCTTTAGATGCCCGGGCCTTATATGCGCTCCCATAAAAGGAGTCGAGTATTTATCATCAAGCCTCGATATTAATGTCTCAACTGCTGTTGGATCCCGTATTGATTCAATATGTACCCCTGTAATAGTGCATGTGGTAATTAGCGCATGTTTAGGCGTTGTTTCTTTTTTGCTAATTGAATACCACTTTAAAACTTGGTCGCACTCGATTGATCGGAGGGCTGATAGGCAAAGTTTTATACTGGCATACGATGATGAGAAAAATACTATCATGGCATCAGCCCAGCCGGTGGCAGCACACACGAGATAGTTCAAAGCTCGCGGGTCAAAGTCGCGGAGTTTTTGTTGGACGTACGCTTTCGCATTTGTGTCGAGAAACCCCTTGATCCACTCAAAAGCCGTCAGACCAAGATGTTTGTCCTCAAGCTCTTGTATAATCTCTCGTTTTATTTTTACAAAGGTTACAGCGACTAGCGGATATTTTGCCGACAGACTTGCTAGCTCGGGTTCAAATTCATGTAACGCGTGCCCATAAAAAACATGTCGATTAAATGCGCCAGCTGAAAGTTCTGCATCCAGCAATTGTTTGGCAGTTTCAATACTTTCATGTTGGCGCAATATCAAGACGTCAGATGATCCCCAGCAGCAATATTTTTGAGATTGAATTGTATGCCGTTTATCAGTTGCAGCCTCATAGATGCGAAACTGATCGGATGTTGCGCAGCTTTCTAGCTCTATTGAAATCCAGTCTTTTCTTTTTATCGCCATATATTAACCTGTAGTTTTTATATTGAATACTTTTCTTGTACAAGAAAAGACACGATAAAGTAAAAACAAAAAGACGTGCCTGCATTTAAGCTAACAGCACGTCTTCTCCGGGGCGCGGCTTGATTATTGACTTATGTATCGTCTTCGTTTTTGTGCCGTTTAGACACACCAAACACATAGCCAGCTATGACGGTGAATATGGGTACTAAGTTCCCCATAATGAACCGCTCATTTATTTCACATGTCTGACCAAACCGTTCCTTTGCCAGTTCCTTATAGTCAGCAA
>CAZRMB010000248.1:2472-3875 GCA_964600925.1 uncultured Syntrophomonas sp. | reverse complement strand
GTGCTGGTGCTGGATTTTGAAGCCGGCATTGCGGGAGAGGACATGGAAATATTTCAGCATATCCCGGCGGAGAAGCGCTTGGTGCTGGTCAACAAGGAGGATATTGAACGGAAAGCCATCAGTGAAGAGGAACTGGCGGATAAATTTTCTTCGGCCAGAGTGATCAGGGCTTCTATCAAAGAGGACTATGGTCTGGATGAACTTGAAAATGCCATTGAAGAACTGCTGCTGCCGGGAACCCAAAAGGCAGATGGCTTGGAAATAATGGTCAATATGCGTCAAAAGTATGCGCTGCTGAAGAGCCGCGACTTTGCCGAAAATGCGCTTCAGCAGATCGGAGTTGTATCCTTGGACTGCCTGGGAGTGGATGTCTGGGGGGCATTGGAGAGCCTGGGTGAAATAAGCGGAAGATCTTTAAAAGAAGAAGTGCTCGACCGGATCTTTCATGATTTTTGTATCGGCAAATAGTTTTTGAAAATGCGGGGGTAAATGATGATATACGAGGCAGGAAAATATGATGTAGTGGTAATCGGCGCCGGTCATGCCGGCTGTGAAGCGGCGCTGGCATCAGCACGCATGGGGGCCAGTACCATGCTGGTTACACTTAATATAGAAGGAATTGCTTTAATGCCGTGTAATCCTTCGGTGGGCGGTCCGGCCAAAGCGCAGCTGGTACGGGAAATAGATGCTTTGGGCGGAGAGATGGCGGTCAATATTGATAAAAGCAGCATTCAGATGCGTATGATCAATACCGGAAAAGGACCGGCCGTACAATCTTTGCGGGCCCAGGCGGACAAGCATGAATATCAGCAGGAGATGCGCAAAACCATCTTGCGCCAATCCGGCCTTCATTTGCTGATGGCGGAGATCGTTGCCATCGAGGCTCGCGACGGACGAATCTGCGCGGTGGTTACCCGTACCGGAGCGAGATTTCTATGTGATGCGGTGGTGGTGACATCCGGTACCTATCTCAAAGGCCGGATCATTATTGGCGATCTTATGTATGAAGGTGGTCCCGGCAATCAATACCCGGCCACGGAATTGTCGGCCAGTCTGCAGTCACTGGGTATCAAACTGGGACGGTTCAAAACCGGAACGCCGCCCCGGGTCGACCGCAAAAGCGTCGACTTCAGCAAGACCATCGAGCAACCGGGCGATCCTGAGGCACCGAACTTTTCATTTATCACCGACCTTCCCGCACGGGAGCAGTTGTCCTGCTGGCTAACTCATTCCACGACCGAAACCCATCGGATCGTAATGGATAATATCGAACGGGCACCGCTTTTTACCGGGGTGATCAAAGGCAAAGGGCCGCGCTATTGCCCTTCTTTTGAAGACAAGGTGGTACGTTTTGCCCATAAGGACTCCCATCAGCTTTTCATCGAACCGGAAGGGCGCGATAC
>CAZRMB010000248.1:0-2372 GCA_964600925.1 uncultured Syntrophomonas sp. | reverse complement strand
GCCGCCCAGGGACTGATGGCGGGCATCAATGCCGCGCTTAAAGTGCAGAACAAGCCGGCCTTTGTGTTGAAACGAAGTGAGGCATATATAGGCGTACTCATCGACGATCTGGTTACCAAGGAGGCTGACGAACCGTACCGGCTGCTGACTTCCCGCGCCGAATACCGGTTGCTGCTGCGTCAGGACAATGCTGATCTGAGACTTACCGAAAAAGGCCGGGACATCGGCCTGGTCAGCGACCAGCGCTGGCAGATATTTACCAGCAAAAAAGAGCAACTTGAGGAGTTGCGCAATCTGCTGGATAAAACCACTTTTACTCCTGCAGACAGTATTATCGCCGATTACCTGGAGGAAATAGGCAGCGCAGTGATTCGGGATCGTGTTTCCCTGTGGGAATTATTGCGACGTCCGGAAGTAACCATGGCGGACTTTATTGAATTAGGAATCATCCCGCAGCCCAGGCAAGAAATCATGGAGCAGTTGGAGATCCAGTCCAAATACGAAGGGTACATCAACAAACAGCAGGAACAGGTCAAACGCTTTGAAAAACTGGAGAACAAAGCCATCCCGGAGGGGATTGAGTATAAGGAAATAAAAACTCTGTCTTCAGAGGCGATCCAAAAGCTGACCCAGTTTAAACCGGAAACGATCGGTCAGGCATCCAGAATTGCAGGGGTCACCCCGGCGGATACAAATATTTTATTAATTTTTTTGAAAAAATTAGAAGGATTTAAATAATTTATATGGAAATAAATGTAAACCGCTATATTGATTTTTTATTCACTGAGAATGAAAAACAGAACCTGATCAGCAGGCAAGCTGGGCGGGAAGATGTTTTAAGCCATATCGAGGACAGTCTGGCGGCACTCAAATTTGTAGATTTATCCGGCAAGCGCGTCATTGATATCGGCAGCGGAGCAGGATTCCCGGCGATCATTCTGGCGATTCATTGTCCGGATACAGAATTTGTCCTGGTCGAATCTGATCTGAAGAAAAGCAATTTCCTGCAGTCCTGTCAGGAACTGCTGAAGCTGAGCAATGTGCAGATCGTTCGGGCCAGAGCTGAAGAAATCGGCCAGGATAAAGAGTACCGGGGACAGTTTGATTTTTGCAGCAGCCGCGCGGTTGCTGCGATGAACATCATGCTGGAATATGGATTACCGCTGCTGAAAACGGGCGGGAAGCAATTGCTATGGAAAGGAAAGAGTGTTCAGGCTGAAATTGATGAAGCCCAAAACGCCTTGAAAATTCTCAAGGGAGCAGTTGAAGAACTTTGCCCTTACAGTTTGCCCGGCGACCGACAACGGGTGATCGTGGTGGTAAACAAGCAGGCAGCAACGCCGTCGCAATATCCTCGTCGGGTGGGAATACCGGGAAAAAAACCTTTGTAGGGGAAATGTTATCTCGCGCATCGTTTTCAACACAGAGATAAAGAAAGAACAGGAGGTTGCGGAAACAGGCAAAGAAATAAATGATCGGGCGATCGTTCAGGAGAAGGAGATGATGTAATGGAGGTCAAAAAACAACTGGAGAAAATTCTCCACATGGGAACCGGCAACCGGGTTTTTAATTTGCCTCTGCAAGAAATCAGCCCCAATCCATTTCAACCGCGCAAAGAGTTTGATGAAATGGAGTTAAAAGAACTAGCCAAATCGATCAGCAATTTCGGCGTCATACAACCTATCATCGTTCGCAAAAGCAAGGAAGGCTATCAACTGGTAGCCGGGGAAAGACGTTACCGCGCCTGCAAAATGAACGGACAACAGCATATTCCAGCGATCATTATGGAAATCAATGATGAATCAATGGCGGCGGTCACGTTGATCGAAAATCTGCAGCGCAAGGAGCTGAATTATTTCGAGGAAGCCATTGCCTACAGCACCTTGCTCAACCGTTTCGGCCTGACCCAAGAGGAGCTGGCACAGCGGGTGGGTAAAAGCCAGTCAGCCATTGCCAACAAACTGAGACTGTTAAAAATATCACCGGAAATACGCAACCTGATCATCACCGGAACCATCACTGAACGCCATGCCCGGGCCCTGCTCAAACTGAACAGCAGCGAGATGCAGAAGGAGATCATCAGAACAATTTATGAGCGGGAGTTAAATGTCAAGGAGACCGAGGATCTGGTCGAAAAGGCCAGGCTCAATAACATCCCGCGCGAGGTAAAGCCGTCACCCAGCGGGCAGAACGTTTCCATGATCATCCGCGACGCCAGAATATTTTTAAATACAATCAAGGAAACAGTTAGCCGGGCCAGACAGACGGGCATAGATATGCTGCAGAGCGAAAATGAAAACGAAAACGAATATGAAATCACCATAAAGATAGTGAAATTAAAAAAGAACAGCCGCCTGATGGCGGCGACAAAG
>CAZRMB010000247.1:0-3877 GCA_964600925.1 uncultured Syntrophomonas sp. | reverse complement strand
TTAAACCAGCAAAAAATATAGCCCAGATAAAGTCCCAGCATTTGCGACACGCTTCTGGCCACCAATTCCCTGAAAACCACGGTCGTCCAGTCCAAGGGGGTGTTACCGGCTTGGATAACTTTAATGCCGGTGATCATCTTGCCCAGCGTCTGTTGGAAATAATAGGTCATAAGGACAAAATAGATCGCTCCGGTTATACCGAGAAATAAACTGTTTATATTTATTATTTTATAAATTGGTGACAGCTGGGCATGGTCAGAAAATAGCGCATGAAAAACGATCCCATTCAGACAGGCAATGACTCCCAAATCGATCATAAAAGCCAGGGTACGGATCCAGAAGCCGGCTACCCGGTAATATTGATCATTCTCCTGGTACGGTGTACCGGGTGCGCTGTTGTTGTCACTGATGTTTTGTTCTTCGTTCATCTTGGCTCTCCTTTATCAGTGCGATAAATACAGGATCTGAGGGGCGCTCTGCTGCTGCAGCTGCTCGCTCAATCCCTGTAAATCAATTACGGGTGCCCGCAAAGACATGAACCAATTCCAAAGATCCGGACCGGGATTTTCGTAAAGCAGGACCTGGGGATCGCTGGTTTTGGCAAGCTTGGCCGTATCGTCAATCGCATCTTCCAAATAACCCAATTCGTCTACCAGCCCTGCGTTTTTAGCCTGAGCCCCGGAATAGATCCTGCCATCAGCCAGTTGGAGGACTTTTTCTCGTTCCAGATCACGACCCTTGGTTACAATATCAACAAAATAGTTATAACTCTCATCAACCATATTCTGCATGATCGTTTGCTCATCTACTGTGATCGGACGCATTGGATTCAGCAGATCCTTATTGGCAGCACTCTTGAAGGTAACATCCGTTACGCCAATTTTTTTGGCCAGTTCCGTGTAATTGTAAGTGCTTATGATCACGCCGATGGATCCGGTCATGGTATTGCGATTAGCATATATTTTGTCTGCCGCCATGGCAATATAATAAGCTCCGGAAGCAGCCTGCTGGCTCATGTAAACCACCAGCGGCTTTTTATATTGAGTCTTTAGTTGCATGATTTGATGATATACTTCATCGCTTTCATAAACTCCCCCGCCGGGTGAATTCAATTGCAGTATGATCCCTTTAATATCCGGATCTGTAAAAGCAGCTTCGATTTGCTTCAGAAAGACACGGTGGTTATAAGTGGTGCTTAACGTACTGCTATTGGAATCATTCTCCATAATAATGCCTTCGATTTTTAATAAGGCCAGCTTTTGCCCGCTTCCTTCCTGATAAACTGTTGTTGCCCAGCCAGAATTATTACCATTAATATATTTGGTCAGAGCAGATGTTGCCTGCGTCTCCTCTTCGATGCTGCCTATCGAACTGGTCATGTAGACAACGATTAATACAATAAATATTCCCAGTGCCAACCATCGTTTTTTATTCACTTCTTCTACTCCCTTCTTCCGTTTAAACAAAATATTTGAACTGTGTTTATTTTAAGCATTTTTGCGCTTGCCGCATATAAATCAATTGCTTGAACTGACCAGTTTTGGCAGAACCTATTTACATACTCTCTTCGTTATCCTCCCCGGCTTCCAGTATGTCTATGCCTGAGATCATTTGGTCATCGACAGCAGGAATTTCCTGAACCTGTCGTAATTTTTTCTCGATGTTGCGTGATTTGCGCGAAGCAGTTTCCAGACTATGGCTGGCTTCGGTTAATTTTTTCTGGGTTTTCTCCAGAATGTCGCCAAACTTGCCAAACTCGGTTTTTACGATGCCCAATAATAACCAGACTTCACTGGAACGTTTCTCAATGGCCAAGGTATGAAATCCGATAGCCAGACTATTGAGTAAAGCTGCCATGGTGCTTGGTCCGGCCACGATCACTCTTGATTTCTTTTGCAGTTCTTCCATTAGATACGGTCTTTTTGCGACCTCGGCATAAAGGCTTTCGGTGGGCAGGAACATGATGCCAAAATCAGTCGTATGCGGTGGACTCAGGTATTTGTCATGAATATTCCTGGCTTCCAGCCGAATCCTGTTTTCAAGCTGCCGGCCAGCTTCCTCGGCCAGCGTCTGATTGCCTTCTTCACTGGCGGCAACCAGCCGCAGATAATCCTCCTGCGGAAACTTGGCATCTATCGGCAACCAAACGGTGCCCTCTCCCTCCTGGCGTCCGGGCAGCTTGACCGCAAATTCGACCCGTTCATTACTGCCCGGACAGGTAGCAATATTTACATCATATTGCCCGGGGGTCAGAATTTCCTCAAGGATGGCTGCCAATTGGACTTCTCCCCAGATTCCTCTGGTTTTGACGTTGCTTAATACTTTCTTTAAATCCCCCACTCCGGCAGCCAGCGTTTGCATCTCTCCCAACCCTTTGTGCACCATCTCCAGACGTTCGCTGACCTGTTTGAAGGATTCTCCCAGCCGCTGTTCCAGGGTGGCATGCAGTTTTTCATCAACCGTGGTACGGATCTGTTCCAACTGCTTGCTGTTGTCCTCCTGCAGCAATTTCAGCTTGTTTTCCACGGTTTGTCGGACTGCCTCCAGGCGAGTATCGCTGTTTTGCACCATGGTTCCCAACTGACGGGCAAAGAGCTCCAGCTGATCCTTCTGCAATCCGGCGATTTCAGCCATTCTGGCTAACGTCGAGTTTTGAAAGCCGGTAAAAGAAACAGCTGACTCCTCCCGGCTGTTGCGGGCATTCTGGTTGGCTTCATTACGTATTTGTGACATTTCATTGCGCAGTACGGTCAACAAATTTTCCAGATTCTTTTCCAGAAGCGCCTGCTGTTGTACCAACTGAGCAATGCTGTTGTCGATTTCCTTCTGCTCCAGCTTTGAACTCAGCTTGTATTGGTTGAATAAAATGATAATAATCAATACGATTGCAACCACGCCTATAATTACAATATATTTCTCCATTCCCTGATCCTCCAGAATTTCATCAATCGATCGTTTGATCAGCCAATCATTATGATAACGTACAAAGAAAAACATTTCATTCGAACTCTCGTTATTTCCAAATTACTACAACCCCGGCGCTGTGTAAATCTTTTTCCTCTCAGTATTTCATGATGATCACTGGTTGTGTACCTTGTAAAATAAAGTAAATTACTGTTTTGTGAATCCGGAATGGTTTATAATTTGATTTGAAATCGAATCATACGGTTTGATTTGATTGCTTTGTAATCAATTATAAAGAAGGGCATAACATGTTAATTTCCTTAGGCAGCGGCATCTGGGTGGTAGCCCCGCGCATTCCCCGTTACCCATACAGCAACTGCGTCTATATTGAAGACGACCGACCGACCATTATTGATTTCGGAGCGGGCGGAACTGCTTTTGCTGATGTTCCCAGAGAAAGAATTGAACTGGGTTTGATCAGTCATTTTCATTTCGATCACATCCATAGCCGCAGCTTGTTTCCAAACGCCGCCCTGATGGCAGGCGAAGAGGAAAAAACCACCTACGTTGACCAGAATGAATATATTCATTTTCATGGCTATGATTTATGGGATGAACTTATGCAGAGTAAACGTGAGCTGTATGGCAATGTCGTCAAGATCCCCAAAGACATTCCGGTCGAACCAGGATTTTGTATGGTTGATCTGGCCGGTACATTTTCCGACGGGGATATCATTGAGACTGGCAAATATTCGTTTAAAGCCATTCATCTTCCAGGCCACAGCGCAGGACATTATGGTTTTTATTTTGAAAAAGAGAATATCCTCTTCTCGGCGGATATTGATCTGGTCAAAACCGGCCCCTGGTACAACAGCAACAGCGGCAGTGTTGGTGACCTGATCGCTTCCGTGCAAAAAATAAGGGAACTTGATCCCCGTATAATAATCCCTTCCCACCGCCGCATCCAAAATGA
>CAZRMB010000246.1:0-3884 GCA_964600925.1 uncultured Syntrophomonas sp. | reverse complement strand
TGCCCGATGCCCGGGTGCGCGGATTTAAACCCGGACGTTTCAGCTTTAATGTGAAGGGCGGTCGTTGTGAGGCCTGCGAAGGCAACGGCTTGATTCGCATCGAGATGCATTTTCTGCCCGATGTTTATGTTACCTGCGATGTTTGTCACGGCAAGCGTTTTAATCGGGATACGCTCGATATAAAATATAAAGATCACAGCATCGCCGATGTTCTGGATATGACCGTCAATCAGGCCCTGGAGTTTTTCTCCAACATACCGTCTATTAAATCCCATTTACAACTGCTCTATGATGTCGGTCTGGGCTACGTCCGTCTGGGCCAGTCGGCGACAACACTTTCCGGCGGCGAAGCGCAGCGAATCAAGCTGGCGCGGGAACTGGGGAAACGCGTCAACAGCAACACCCTTTATATACTGGATGAACCGACGATAGGGCTCCATTTTGCGGATATTCAGCGGCTGCTCGACGTCCTTATGCGGCTGGTCGATATGGGCAATACCATGGTGGTGATCGAGCATAATCTGGATGTAATCAAGTGCGCCGATTACGTGATTGATATGGGGCCGGAAGGAGGCCCCGGCGGCGGCCAGATTATTGCATCGGGGACGGTGGAAGAAATAGCCCGTGCAGAAAAGTCGGCCACCGGCAGTTTCCTGAAAAAGATGCTTTCTACTTAAGCGGGTCGTTTTTACAAATTGATTTTATAACGTTGCTCTGCTATCTAATTGACATAAAACAGAAAGGAATCTCTATGCTAGCCAAAGAAATCCTTTATAAAGAGATCGATACTTTGCCGGAAGAGTATACAGAAGAGCTTTATGACTTTGTAACCTTCTTGAAAGCTAAATATGTTAAAGAGCATATGGAAGCGGCTTTACTCAGTGAATCTTCATTGCGGAAAGATTGGTTGTCTGCCGAAGAGGATGATGCATGGCGAGCTTTGTAAAAGGTGATGTGACAAAAAAATCCTGCTCTATAAAGTCGGACATCTCAAAAAAGAAAAAATCACGGAAGCAATCGGAAGGCTCATTGATATCCTGAGCAAGTGAGACGTGAGTGCTCGGACTGCGGCCCCTGCGGGGGGCAAATTATTGCATCGGGAACGGTGGAAGAAGTGGCTGCCGTCGAACAATCGGCCACCGGTAGTTTTCTGAAAAAAATGCTTTCTCCTTCTTATGAATAACGAGATTAAACCTGTTGAAATTCCCATAGATGGTGTGCTTGACCTTCATACCTTTCAACCGCGGGAAATAAAAAACCTCATCCCGGACTATTTACGTCTCTGTCATGATAAGGGTATTGGGGAGATACGGATCATCCACGGTAAAGGAACCGGGCAGTTGCGGCGTACAGTTCACGCAATTCTCGGCAAAATCGATATGGTGAAATCTTTCCACTTAGCCGGAGAGGATGCCGGCAACTGGGGTGCAACTATCGTACAACTCAAAAAATAAGACTCCTCTGAGAGAGGGGTGCTTTGATGAAATTAAATTTACCTTATAAAATTCATTACATCTACGAACAAACGCTTTTGATAAGCTGTAACGGTATGAATTATGATTTGAAAGGTGCAACAGCAAATTCTTCACTGGACGGTAAGCTCTTCTTGAAATGATTCATCATCTATTTTTCACCTTTTCTCCCAAACATGGGACAAAAACTCTGCCAAAGTCCATCCTCAAGCGCTTGTACTATTAGATTGTCCTGGGATTTAAACTCATAAAACGAAACTTCGATCCTACATTCTAAACCTGCGGTCCATCGAAGCATGTGCATGGCAAAAATTCCTTCATATGCTGCTCCTAAATGCTGTTTCAACCGACTCCGCAATTTCTGTGATCTTCCTATATACAAATAGTCGGATAGTTTGTCATTATAACGACAACAATCCTTTTTCCCTTCGAATCCTTCTGTGTTTTGAATATCCCGATACTTCGTGAAATTGTCATCTATTGCTTTTTTCTTATCATCATCGGCATCAATAAGCTTGAATATATAGAGAAAATCAGTATCTTCATATTCTTTTGAATAACCGGCGGGGACTTCTTTAACGACTTTCTCGATATAAGCATCGCTCAATCTTCCAAGTTGAAATTCAATGTAAAGCGGATCAGGAAAATTAATACCGGCAATTTTATCTGCTACACTTTTTAAATTGGCTTGGGCATTTTTTATTGCTATGCTTATTATGATTTTTTCAATTGGCATATAAATTGATTCTTTCTGCATGCGTACAGCGAGAACGAAGTACGCCTCTCAAGTCATTTCCGCACTGAATTAATGCCACTCTCTTTCGGTTGCATTTTAGCAAAGATGTTAAATATCAATTCCATATTACTTCCACTCTTCGAAATAGGAATAATATGATCGTCTAAATTTTTCCTTACTGCCACACTCAATACCCTAGCCTTGATCATGCCGTCTGTCAACGACATACCCGACCTCTTTTCTACGTCAGCGATTGTTTTCGACATTTTTGGAGACCATTACGTTAGGTTTGGGCGTCTCTTTACTATTCTTATCCATCTTCATCACCATGTGGTTGCTGCTCGGTATCAAGGTTCTCTTGATTCATTAATTGAACGCAAAAAAAAGATTGCATCACAACTTCTCCTTCGTGCTTTCGAATAGTTCCTATGCCTCTAGCAGAACCAATAAATAATAATAGGTTCGCAACACCAAAATATATGGCAATATGAGCATTATCCAGAGGTTCGTGCAGTACAAGCATGATGGTTAACAATTGCGCTATTGAAATGAAAAATCCGGCAAGTGAACACCAAAAGACAGAAGCAGTGAAACGGCTAAGTCCTTCTGCTGTTTGCACTTCACTTGCAAGTCGCTCCGACTTTGCTATGACGTAATTTTTGGCAAAATTAAAAAGGCGCATGTACTTCCAGTGTTTTCTTATGTTATCTTTCTCAACTTCTGGATCGTAATACTTCATCCAAACATGGTCAGGGATACTACTAAAGTGTTTTCTTTGTGGTTGCCCCAGGTAACTTTCTAATATTTCTTGAAAACACCAGTCTTTTGACAGACAGCGGTATGGCCACTCTGCCCATCTTGGTGGAAAGGTACGCAAAATTGTTCCTAATGTAAAAGCAATAAGTATCAGGATAATAATTAACAGAGTATCAGTTCTGTAATTCGCTTTTCCTTCTAACCACTGAAGAGAACCAAACGTGGCGGCTAAAGGGACTATTATGTTTAATACAAGGAGGGCTCCTGGCATGAGAATTCCCAAAAATCCAACAATACCGAGTGATATCTTATGCATGACTGGCAAGTCCTCAATTAAAAAGGCATACTATTTATTGAGAAATCCAAAAATATTTGAATAGATGGGCCATTTCCTATTGGGAATAATGGTGGGCCATCTCCCTTATAATTATATGATCTTCTTTGTCTCATTTCGCTAAGAAATCTACATAAAATGTATTGAAATGTCTATTATTTCTTACAGGAAGAAACAATCGATTTATCTTCTTCAATCTTTCTAAGAGCGGCTCACCGAAGTCTCACAAAATGACAGACTGTATCTACAGGCGCCAAGAGGACTCTGAATTAGTTAAATAATTTCAATAAAACCCCTTTTTTGCAATGATCATCTATTGATGAATATTGCTTCTGTATAGATTTTTTGAAATGTAACCTATAGTATAAGTTATTAGTACTTTTTGACCGATTTTAGCTTTGGCAAAATAATCATTTTCAATTCTGACTTCGCAAATACCGTCTTCATTCTTAACTTTTAATGTTAATTCTAATAATTTATCGGTAACCGGGATTGTCTCGACAGGTACACAAGGCTGAAGAGAAGTTTTTTCTATGTCTTTGGCATATTTATCTATTATGATCGCATATCCTTCCTTTTTTTCCCC
>CAZRMB010000245.1:0-3903 GCA_964600925.1 uncultured Syntrophomonas sp. | reverse complement strand
GTGCCGGTTAATAAGGGTGGTACCGCGGAACCAGGCTTTCGTCCCTAGCGACGAAGGCTTATTTTTTTTATTAAAAGAATATTAAAACATAGGGGGAAGGACAATGATAGACAGACTTTTGCAGCTCAGGCAGGCAACTGAAAATGCCGTTGAAAAAGTCAATGATATCGAAGCCTTGAACGATATCAAGGTAAAAGTACTGGGCCGGAAAGGCGAATTGACAAATTTGCTGAGAGGGTTGAAAGACCTGAGCGGTGACGCCAAGGTGGAAGCCGGCAAAACTGCCAACGAAATAAAAAATATGCTGGAAAACCTGATTGAGGAGAAGACCAGCGAAATAAAAAATCGTGAAATGGAGCGCAAACTTCTGGAGGAAAGAATCGATGTCAGTCTGCCCGGACTGCCGCTGCAGACCGGAGGAATTCATCCCATTAGCCGGGTCATTCGTGAAATACAGAATATTTTTATCGGCATGGGTTTTACCGTTGCGGAAGGACCCGAGATCGAGAGTGATTATTATAACTTTGCCGCGCTGAATGTGCCCAAGGATCATCCTGCCCGGGATATGCAGGATACCTTTTATATCACCGAGGATATTCTGCTGCGGACCCATACTTCACCGTGTCAGGTCAGGACCATGGAAAAAATGGCTCCCCAGCTGCCGGTCAAAATCATCGTTCCCGGTAAGGTCTATCGCAAAGACGATGATGCCACCCATTCTCCCATGTTCAATCAGATAGAAGGTTTGGTGGTAGATAATACGATTACCTTCGGCGATCTGAAGGGCACCCTGATGATGTTTGCCCGGCAGGTTTTCGGTGAGGATGTACGGGTGCGTTACCGTCCCAGCTTTTTCCCCTTCACCGAACCAAGCGCGGAAATGGATATATCCTGTGTCATCTGCAAGGGTGAAGGATGCCGGGTCTGTTCGCATACCGGGTGGCTGGAAATACTGGGAGCCGGCATGGTGCACCCGCGGGTGCTGATCAATGGCGGTTACGATCCGGAAAAGGTGTCGGGTTTTGCTTTTGGCATGGGCATTGAAAGAATCGCCATGCTGAAATACGGTATCAATGACCTGCGCCTGTTCTTTGACAACGATAAAAGATTTCTTACCCAGTTTTAAGGAGGTGGCATAATGGCAGTATCAATAAATTGGCTGAAAAAATATGTGGATATCCCCTGGACTCCGCAGGAACTCGCCCACCGGCTGACCATGGCGGGAATCGCCATTGAAGGCGTGGAAGAAATCATCGGAGACAGTGTAATGGAACTGGATCTCACCCCCAATCGCGGCGATTGCCTGGGAATGATCAATCTGGCCCGGGAAGTTGCTGCATTGCAGCACATAGACGTAAAAATTCCAGAATTGAATATCAGGGAGAGCAGGGAAAAAGTCGACGATTATATCAAGGTTGAAATTGCTGATCCTGATTTATGTCTGCGTTATGCAGCCCGGATGGTTAAAAACGTAAAAATTAAGCCTTCTCCGGAGTGGTTGCAGACTTGTTTGGTAAACAGCGGCATCCGGCCGATCAATAACGTGGTTGATATTACCAACTATGTAATGCTGGAAACGAATCAGCCCTTACATGCCTTTGACTACGATCTGCTCAGCGAAGCTAAAAAGATCCTGGTACGCAGAGCTTCTCAAGATGAAAAAATCGTTACCCTGGATGATGTGGAAAGAACCCTGGATAAAGACATGTTGCTTATTACTGACAACGGCAGACCGGTGGCACTGGCCGGGATTATGGGCGGACAAAATACTGAAATCGGTGATGATACCGTCAACGTGCTGCTGGAGTCGGCTTGTTTCCATGGCGTCGGTGTCCGCAAAACATCCCGTAAACTGGCGCTGCGCAGTGATTCGTCGATTCGTTTTGAAAAAGGTTCTGATGTAAACGGTTTGATTTATGCGCTGAACCGGGCCGCTGATCTGATACAAGAACTGGCTGAGGGCGAGGTAGCACAAGGCATATGTGATCAATATCCTGATCCCATGGTTCCCCGGACTATTTTGCTGCGTCCGCAGAGTGTCAATGATCTGCTGGGGATTATCCTGAGCAAAGATGAAATAAAAGGTTATATTGAAGATCTCAAATTCCCGGTGCGGGAGGAAAGCGACGGTCTGATGGTTTACGTGCCCACATACCGTCCCGATATTGAATTGGAAGCCGACCTGATTGAAGAAGTTGCACGGCTGCACGGCTACGAGAATATCCCGGCTTCATTCCCCAGCGACGCTTCTCGCGGAGGATTGACGCCTTATCAGAGTTTCAGGGACAAAATCAAAGAAGCAATGGCCCGGAGTTTATATGAAGTAATGACATACAGTTTTATAACTCCCAGATATTTTGACAAGCTTTGTCTGCCCGAGGATAACATGCTGCGGGATACAGTCAAGGTTGCCAATCCCTTGTCGGAAGAACAAAGTGTGATGCGCACCATGCTTCTGCCTGGTTTGCTGGAGACGGTCAGTCGTAATCTGGCTCGTAAAAACAACAATCTGGCCTTTTTTGAAATGGGCAAGGTGTTTTTCCCCCAGGGCAATGAACTGCCCCGTGAAGAATTAAAGCTGGGGGTGGTGGTAGCCGGCAGACAGGAAACCAACTGGCTCAAACAGAACGTAGAAATGGATTTCTATTATTTGAAGGGGATTTTGGAAAGCCTGCTGTCTCAGTTGGGCATTGACAATCTTAAATATGAGGCTTGCGCAATGCCTGCTTATCATCCCGGACGCTGTGCCAGGGTTATCTGTCAGGACAAGGAATTGGGTATGATCGGAGAAATTCATCCTCTAGTCAGGCAGAATTTTGATATCAAACCGCGGGTCTGCGCCCTGGAGTTGGACATTGATAGTATATTTGATCTGTCCAGCCCCCGGCATATGATGGAGAGTATTACGAAATATCCGGCTGTGGAAAGGGATATTGCTCTGTTGCTGCGTGAGGAAATCAGATCGGACGAAGTCGTAGAAGTGATCAAGTCCAGCGGCGGCAGCCTTCTGCAAAAGGTCAGTTTGTTTGATGTCTATACTGGTGACCGGATGGCAGCAGGTTACAAGAGTTTGGCCTACAGACTGGTATTCCAGTCAGGGGAGCGGACGTTGACGGAGACGGAAGTAAACCAGGTCATGGAAGGTATCATGGCTGCGCTTAAAGCTAAGCTTGATATCACCCTCAGATAATTTCTATTCTACAAAAAGCATATAATATACGGATTGGGGACATTGCTGGCGGACAGTTATGTCCCCAAATTTTCAAATCGTGTATAATGTTTTGAAGGGAGGAGAAGCCATGAATTCAAAACCGATAGAGAAATCAAAACATATAAATATAAAAGTGAAAGACCGGGGAACTTACCAAGCCTTATCCGGCATATCGCTGGGTGAGTTTGTCGCCGGGTTGCAGCTTGAAATCGGATATCCGGTGGTTGCCGGCATCATTGATAATCGCCTGCGGGATTTAAGCTACCCGTTGCATCGCGACGAGAAACTGGAATTGGTTGATCTGTACTCGGAAAACGGCTTGAAAATTTACCGCCGCAGTGTGGTTTATCTTTTGCTCAAGGTCTGCAAGGAACTGTTTCCTCAGCGGCGCCTAATGATTAAGCATACGCTTTCCAATGGTACGTATTGTGAATTTATCAACGAAACAATTAATAATGTCGAAATCGAAAAGATCACGCAACGCATGCAGGAGATCGTTGCCGCAGATTTGCCGATTAGCAGAAAACGTATCCCCAAAAAAGAAGCCCGGGAATTATTCGACCGTCAGGGCAAACCGGACACGGTTAAAATACTGGAGCATCGTGACAAAGAAGAAGTTCATATTTATGAAATGGACGGATTCTATGAGTATTTTTACGGTTACATGGTCAACCATACCGGGGTAATAAATA
>CAZRMB010000244.1:0-3911 GCA_964600925.1 uncultured Syntrophomonas sp. | reverse complement strand
TGGTTTAAGTCCATCCCCCGCAACCAAAAAGAAACCGCCCAACACGGGCGGTTTCTTCGCATTTTGAGAATCATACTTGAACACAGAATTGCCTATAACCTACTATTTGTTGTTTTTTTATGTTTATCAGGATGATCGATGGCTAGAGATATTTCAAAATTACCTAAAGGTCTTGTTCTTTATATCCATTTGGGGCACTCTTTTCAATCGCATAGAAAGGCATCACTTCGAAATAGCTATTGCCCTGCCGGCAGGGCGTAGAGTTCATCAATCGTCAGCCCAAAAGTGTCCTTAATACCATTCTCCATCAACTGAGCCGAATACGTATAAATGTCCTTTATGTCTGGATTGTTGTAGGCGTCAATAAAATACTGCTCCACAGTACGGTTATTGTCACTACACCAGATATCCTCCCTCTTTGCTGAATCGGCGTAATAATAAAATCCGGCGCCGCCTCCGCTATTATCGTCCGCTTTGACGAGAAACTTCTTATCAACCGTAAAATAGGTTATCGCGATGCGGCAATCGTCACTAAGCGAAGTGAAATAACATATATCGCCGCCTTCCTCCCAATCACCCCAGGCTGGATTATGCACCGAGATATCAAAATATTGAGGATCGTGTTGAACATAGAGGTAGCTGGAGATATCCTGCTTCGCCTCAAACCCCAATCCTGCTAATGAGGAAGCATCGATAACCTTTTTTTCTCGAGGAAGAAGAAATAGGTCATTGGCATTCGTGTCAAAGGTAGTCATGAGTATTTGGTCAAAGTCATCCATTGGGGCAAGGAGCATGTCTTCGCCCGCTTTGGGGTATTCCGTTTGTAGAAATGTCTTGGCTTCCGGCTCACCATACTCCATGTTTAGTGTTTTTGCCTTAATATCAAAGGTGTAACGGAAATTTCTATTGTTGGTTATCAAATAGCTCTTATTGTTCGGGTAATAGTTGATAAACAGTTCACGATCAGTTCCATGATTTTTTATCATGATTACCGCGTTCGTATCGTCAGGACTAGACTGCTTGCCCCACTCCTCATGATGGACTTGAACGATGAGCGTTTCGGTCTTATAACTCTCCACCTGAGGGGCATTGTCAATTGGCATAAAGCCGAGGTCGCGCAGAGAAGTTGCTATAGTAAAGTCTTTTTGCTCTAAATTGGGATAGATAGCGGCAAGCGGCGAGTAATCGGTGATAGGGCACCCTTCCAGCTGTAGTTGCTTCAGATTAACCAGCGTAGAAAGAGGCGACACGTCGCTGACCTGCGTATTGGAAAGAGAGAGCCACCAGAGTTCCGTTAAACCGGAAAGCATTTTGACGTCGCTGATCGTAGAATACTCCAATAATAGTCCGCCAAGGCCGGTCAGTTTCGCAAGAGGTGTGTAATCCTGCGCTTGGCAGTTGAACAGCGTTAGAAAGCCAAGGTTGGTCAGTCCAGAAAGTGGCTCTATATTGGCAACTGGATTACCCCCCAGAGACAGAGAGTTTAACTTTGTCAGTCCCGCTAGTGGCGATATATCGCTTATCGCGTGGAACTGCAGTTCTAAGCTTTCGAGATTTTTAAAATTCTCTAGGCCGCTTATATCTTTGATTTGTGTCCCTTCGACAGGTTGAGGCTGCCATTCTATGCCGAGTTTGAGCTCTGTTACCGCCTCCGCCTCGGTAATGGTGATATCCCCTTCGGGTTTGTTCATCGCCGCGCGCACCATTTTCTCGAGCAAGGGATCGGTGAAAGTGACATTCTTCTGATGCGTAGCTGTTGCCTCCGCCTGCGGTTCCGGTGTTGTGCCGGCGGCCGCTGGCGAAGCGCAGGCGGCAAAGCACAGCGTGAGTAGAACGACGAAACATGTTTGGATGATTTTCTTCATGGTTAAATCCTTTCTTCTGCGCATGTGCTTTGCACAATCTTGATAGTGGGTCTATTGTCACGAAGATAGGTTTACATCCGGTGACTGGAAATGATGCTCCTACAGCAGTTTTGTAATGTTCACCGGCTTTGGCGGTCGCCGATCCATGCCATTACCACGTTTCCTTTTGTTGCGGCATATAAAATCACTAGATTTGTCAGCATAGCAATCGTGGAGTATTTAGAAAAATCATTGGACTTGCGAATAATTTGTTGCTTATTCGACCTCAGTTTAATGTGTCTTATGACCAGTGTCAACAGTGAGAGATTATTAAATCGAAGCGCTATGCTGTATAGGTATGGGGATGGCATAATGTAGCGTGATATACCAATGGCAATATGCTCGGACAAGGATTATAATGAGTTTTCGACATATGTAATGAATATAGGATGTAAAAGCTTATGGCTTCTATTCTCAATCGCAAAGACACAAATATGACCGAAGGAAATATCATACAACATTTGGTCAGATTCTCTGTTCCACTTTTGATCGGCAACATATTTCAGGTCTTGTACAATACAGTAGATAGCATCGTGGTGGGAAACTTCGTCGGAAAGGAAGCGCTGGCCGCGGTAGGCAACGTTTCCCCGATCATTAATACTCTGATTGGTTTTTTCTTGGGGCTTGCGGCAGGTGCCAGCGTTGTCATCTCTCAGTATTATGGCGCACGTGATGATAAAAGCGTGCACGAAGCTGTACATACAACGATGCTGATGACCTTTATACTGTGCGTTGTATTTACGATTGTTGGTGTCTTGATGGTTCCGTATATGCTGCGGCTGATGTCCACACCGGCTGATGTATTCGATGGGGCAGCTCAATATCTACGCATCTACTTTTGTGGTGTCACAGGTCTGATGATATACAATATGGGTGCAGGCATCCTTCAGGCCGTGGGCGATTCCAAACGTCCGCTATACTTTCTCATAGTTTCCGCGCTGACCAACACAGTGCTGGATCTGGTGTTTGTGATATTCTGCGGCTGGGGTATCGCGGGCGTAGCCATCGCGACGGTAATCGCGCAGTGTCTATCAGCCGCGCTCGTGCTAATAGTACTCACACGTACGACAGCGTCCTACAGCATTTTCTGGAATCATATGAGGATCAACAACAACATGTTGCGCAGCATCTGGAAAATCGGCTTACCGAGTGCACTTCAGCAAGCCATTACGTCGTTTTCAAATGTATTTGTGCAATCGTACGTCAACCAGTTCGGCTCAGCTTGTATGGCAGGATGGGCCTCATACGGCAAGATTGATCAGTTTATACTATTGCCCATGCAGTCTCTGGCGCTATCGACGACAACGTTTGTTGGTCAAAATCTGGGTGCGAACAACATAAAACGCGCAAAGGCCGGAACCCACCGTGCAGTTGTCATCTCACTTGCCGTAACGGCGGTCCTCGTTGTGCCTGTTATGATATTTGCTGGTCAACTGATTTCCTGGTTTAACACAGACCTGAATGTGATCATGTATGGCACGATGTTCATCCGCATAGTTTCGCCATTCTATCTGCTGTTAGTCGTCAATCAGATTTATGCCGGTTCGCTGCGCGGCGCTGGCGACACTAGAACACCGACGGTCATTATGCTCATTTCGTTCGTTGTGTTCCGTCAGATATACCTCTTTGTCACATCCAAATTGATTGGCACAATAATCCCTGTGGCGTTTGGCTATCCCGCCGGGTGGTTGCTTTGTAGTATTGTAATTTTCATCTATTACAGATTTGGCAAATGGGAGAAAAACAGAGTCATTATTAAGTAGGCGCAATGAAACGCGAATCCTCTGATTATACCCGTTTATTTTTTGCGACCCCTCGTGCGTCATAAATGCGACAAAAATCAAACCCGGCCTGCGAGCATACCCCCTCGCAGGCCTTTTTCTTTCAACCCTGAATAACGCTTTTTTCGGATTTGTCGCATTGTCGCACGTTTTGGAAAACGAGCAAAAATCGAACCCCCTAAAAAGTCGCCTAATTAGGGGGTTTTTGGCGTGCCTGGGAGGATTC
>CAZRMB010000243.1:0-3933 GCA_964600925.1 uncultured Syntrophomonas sp. | reverse complement strand
ATCATATTCTGCAGCTTACGGTATTCCCCCGTTTTGCGGTCTTCGCTCAGTTCACTGTTTTCGATCAAATATTTCTGAATCTGAACATCCCCGGGCGCATAGAGCAGAATGCAATCGGCGTGTTCACCATCACGTCCGGCGCGTCCGGCTTCCTGATAATAGGCTTCCAGATGGCGGGGCATATTGTGATGGATTACATAGCGGACGTTGGATTTATCAATTCCCAACCCAAATGCATTGGTGGCTGCCATGACCCGAATCTCGTCGTAGAGAAAATCCTCTTGATTCCGATGCCTATCATCTTTATCCATCCCGGCATGGTAACGTCCGGCCGCTATCCCTTTGGATTTGAGCAGTTCATAAAGGGCATCCACTTCTTTGCGGGTCGCTGCATAAATAATCCCTGACTGATCCGAATGACTTTCTACGTAGCGGGTGATGAATTTGTTTTTGTCTACTCCTTTGATGGTTGATAGATGCAGGTTTTCCCTTTTAAAACAGGTTACATATACATCCGGATTAACGAGATTGAGCAGTTTGGTTATATCTGCCCGCACCGGCAGGGTGGCCGTAGCAGTAAAGGCAGCAACCACCGGGCGCTGTGGCAGTTGTTCAATCCAGGGCGAAATATCCAGATAGGACGGTCTGAAGTCATGACCCCACTGGGATACGCAGTGCGCTTCATCAATGGCAATCAGGGAAATAGGCAGGTTCCTGAGCAGATTGGTGAAACTTTCCGAGGCCAGCCGCTCCGGCGCAACATAAAGCAGTTTGTAGTTTCCCTGATGGGCTTCGACCAGACAACTGCGGATTTGCCCGGCTTCCATTCCGCTGTTTACACAGGCGGCGGTAATACCGAGTTCATTCAAGGCATCCACCTGATCTTTCATCAGCGCGATCAGCGGAGAGATGACCAGGGTCAGCCCGGGCATCAGCAACGCGGGCAGCTGGTAGCAGACTGACTTGCCGCCTCCGGTGGGCATGATTCCCAGGACTTCTCTGCCCGATAAAATACTGCTGATGATTTCTTCCTGACCTGGTTTGAAGGTGCTATAGCCGTAATATTTCTTTAGGGCTTGCTGTATGTTAATACTCATTTTTTCTCCATGTTATCCCGTAGGGGCGCATTTCCTGTTGAGGGTGTTAAATGTTGACCACCTTGACCTCTTTGACATAGGGCGAGCACAGCTTCGCCATTTCCGTCATTTCCTCCTTGCTGAAGGGCACTACTTCGCCGTAAGCGGGATCCAGGGTCACACGCGGATTGAATTGCTGCAAGGTGTAACGATCGGCACCTTCTATGTAGCGGGCAATGTCTTCTATATCCTGGGGTGTGTGCAGCAGCGGTACGACCGTGGTGCGAAATTCCACCTGCACTTCGCTTAGATGATTAAGCAGATTGATCGAGTTGCGCACCTGAAAAAAATCGCTGCTTGAAAGTCGCCCGCAGGCCTGCAAATAACGCTTGTACTCGAGCGGTGCTTTGATATCCATAGCTGCATAATCCACCAGTCCGTCGCGAATCAATTCTTCCAGCACGGTCGAGTTGGTTCCGTTGCTGTCCAGCTTGATCAAATAACCGAGTTCTTTGATGCGCCGGATATCATCTTTCAATTGGGAATGCAAGGTCGGCTCGCCTCCGGTTATGACGACCGCATCGATGAATCCTTTGCGTTCCGCCAGGAAAGCCAGTATGTCTTCTATATCATAGGCCGGCGGAGCCGGATTTTTAGGTTTGATCAGCAGGTCCGGATTATGACAGAAGGGACAGCGCAAATTGCAGCCACGGGTAAAAAGCACAGCGGTTATTTCTCCCGGATAGTCGACCAGACTTTGTTTAATAAAACCTGCATATTGCATTTCTTTTCACAGCCTTACTTGGAATTTATCGCTTCGCCATTCCAAAATTATACCATAAAAGCATCCTTACCTCTCCTTTCGAAACTTTATCCGGGCACGTTCGCAGTAAATAATTTTTAATTTTTTCAATATTTCAATTATTGTGTATATTATGGTAATATATTTCACAAGATATTAATTTATAAAATTAAATCAACTTGTTTGATTTAGATTTAGATTTTTAAAGGGGGCATTATATTGGCAGCGAATAATTTTCTGTTTGACACCCGGGATGTTAAGTTTGTACTCAAGGAATGGCTGGACCTCGACAAGCTGCTGGGATGTGAAGCGTACCGGGACTATTACAGCAAGGATGATGTGGACACTTTTGTGGATCTGGTCTATAAAATCTGCCGTGACCAGGTCGGACCTGCCAATGAAGACTGTGACCAGATAGGGGCACAGTATGTCGATGGCAGGGTAACCTTACCGGAATCGGTGAAGGCGGCTTATCATACCATCTGTGATGCCGGATTTGGTCCGCAAAAAGGCGACCGGGAAGTGGAAGGACATATGCCCTACCTTTTGAACGCTTCCCTGGATGAAATGTTCAGCGCCGCCTCGGCTGGAGTGACTACCCTGTGGAATGCCACTGCCGGAGCGATCGGGGTGATCCAGGAATTTGCCGGCGAGAAATATAAAGCGCTCTTTATTCCAAAAATGTACACGGGCGAATGGGCCGGCACCATGAATCTGACTGAACCTGCCGCAGGGTCTGATGTGGGCAATGCTTCCGCCAAGGCTTTTCCAACCGATCAACCCGGTATTTATAAAGTGAAAGGCACCAAAATATTTATCACTTCCGCTGACAATGACATCGTGGAGAATTTCATCCATCTGGTCCTGGCACGTATTGAGGGGGCCAGGGAGGGTACAGGCGGGCTTTCCCTCTTTATGGTACCGAAGAGGTGGGTCAACGATGACGGTTCTCTGGGAGACGTCAATGATGTTTATACGCTGGGGATAGAGCATAAAATGGGGCTGAAAGGTTCTGCTACCTGTACCATGTCTTATGGCGAAAATGATGCCTGTTACGGTATCTTATTGGGAGATCCTCCCGGTGAAGACGGCAAGGGCAAGGGCATGGCCCAGATGTTTAAGATGATGAACGAAGAACGGCTGGTCACAGGTATGATGGCGCAGGGCATCACCGCCGAAGCCTATTATAATTCGCTGGCATACGCCAGGGAAAGAGTTCAGGGAACCAGATCGACCGATCCCAAAGGGCCACGGGTAAGAATTGTTGAACATGAAGATGTCCGCCGTATGCTGATGCGGCAAAAATCATGCGTCGAAGCAATGCGGGCCATGATCTACAAAACCTACTATTATTTGGATCTGTCTCATGACAGTCCCGATCCGAAAGAAAGAGCTTTCGCAGATGGTAGATTCCAGCTCAGCAACCCTCTCTGCAAAGCTTACATATCCGATATGCTCTGGGTTTTGGTTGGCGAAGCGATTCAGGTCTATGGAGGCTACGGATACATAGAGGAATATCCTTGTGCCCAACTGGCCCGCGACGGCAAGATTTTAGCCATCTGGGAAGGCACCAACTATATCCAATCCCAGGATCTGGTGGGACGCAAGTTTTCCATGGCCAAGGGTCAACTGATCGCCAGCCTTCTGAAAGACATCAACGATTTCATCACCGATCATAAAAATACACCCGGGTTTGACAAGGAATTTGCCATGCTGGCATCCGTCATGGCAGATTACCAGGAGATCCTGGGGCTGCTAAATAATTATCTCTACCAAGGCCAAAATACTATGGCTCCCTTATATTCCACCCGTATCCTGCACGCCACAGCCATGATGTACTGCGCGATCCTGATCATGGATCAGGCTTTGCTGGCCGCCTGCAAACTGGCAGAAGTGGGCGAAGATCATTTTGATGCCAATTTCTACAAAGGCAAAATCGCCAGTGCCAGATTTTATGTGATGAATGAATTGCCTGCCATCTTCAGCATCAGGCAAATCTTCGCAGCCGGTGATACGACTGCGTTGGATGTCCCTGAAGAAGCCCTCGGTTAAAAC
>CAZRMB010000242.1:0-3937 GCA_964600925.1 uncultured Syntrophomonas sp. | reverse complement strand
TGACCAAAAAAGCTTGCCAGTAGTTTTGCTTCAAAACCGCCCTGGCATTGGTTTTTAGTTCTTTAATCGTCCACATCTTTTCAACCACTCTCCTCACATCTTATATACTTAAAACACTTCCGAGTCTCCTCCATTTTAAATAGTAATGAAAGTCAAATAATTTTATTCATGTAATCTTCATTTGTTATCGGCAAAGTATGGACTAAAATGATTCCAAGATTCCCCATGAAAATTATAACATTTTTACATAATCGTATATCTTCATATCAAATTTTTGTTTTAATTGAAGATAAAAAAAAGAGACTCGCGAGAGCCTCTTAAAGTAATGAATGCTATTCACTTTTTCTCATCAGCGCGCTGCTAAAAGCTGCAGCTCTGCCATACCGCATATCCCCGCTTCTGGAATCCTGACCACAGGAACTCTGCCTTTTCAAGGCGAATACGAATGATATTCATCTGCACGGGTAAACGGCTGAATTTTTCTGCGCTGAAGCCTCTTGAAACGAGTATTTGCTCGTAGTCCGGGTGATCGTTTCTGATCAAATCTGCCTCACCCGTAAGCTGCAGACCGCCCAGCTTGTCAAAACCCTCATATGAATCATAAACGCTGACTGAAACCCTTGGGCTTAACAAAAGATTAGCAAACTTTTCGCCGCCCTCGCTAAACATATACAGACAGGCGTCCTTGTAGAAATATTCAATGGGCGTACTTCGGACATATCCCGGACGTGAGGTGCAAAGTGCACAAGTATTATGAGACTGCAGGAACTCCTCAACTGCCTGCCTGATCTCTGTTTCCGGCATTTCAATCTGGCTGCGATCTCTGATCTCCTTGATTTGCAGCGCCAGGGCGATGATTTTCTCCGGGTCAAATGCATCCCTGTTTTGCAGCTGATAGCCGATCATCCGGGCAAAGGCCTCCAAGGCGGAGCGGTCATCCTGATCGACCGAATCCAGATCAAGCCGTCCGCCCAGCCAGGCACTGAGTTGCACCGCTTCTCCAAAGCGCTGTTTCCATCCATCCAATGCACGCAAGCCGTCTTTTTCGTCCAGTGCAACACAGACAAGGGCCAAAGGTTTTCCTGACAGCCAGGCTTCATTTTCCTCCATAAAGGATTCCATGTATAGTTTCCCCGCATAGACGGGGGTGATAAGTACGACAAAGTCAAAATCCCGATATTTGTCTGTAAATGCATCGGCCCGTACCACCTGCGCCGGGCCAAGAACAAGACCCATCATGCGGGCGGCATCTTCTGTTGAGCCATACTTGCTGGCATAAACGACCAGCGTTTTTTTCATTCCCATCACCTTCCTGCAACTGATGCAACGAGACATCAACCTTATTCATTACCAAACTGATGCGGCTATCGTAATCATATCTTGTTCCTTCAACCGGCGGGTCAGATCTGATAAGGCCGCTTATAAAGATCCTTCTTCTTCAGTCCGTTCTTGCGAGCCTGCGCAAACCAGCCTCTGTTGCCCATAAAGAGGTACAGACGTCTGGGAAAATTCATGGCGATACTGATATTATCCATTTCTTTTACATCATCATTTTCAATATCCTGAACGATCGTTGCATAAGCATCGTTCAAGTTTTGCATGATCTTTTTCATAAAAGGTGCATCCTTGGCTCCGAGCAGCATACCTCCGCCGCCAATCATTATGCCGAAGCGGAAATTCATGTTAACGTGTTGGCAAAAACTCCTGATGACTCTTACCGCTTCCAGATTGATTCCCGGTTCGGGGAAGCCGCAATTGACAATGGCATATACTTTGGCCGGGCTGTTATTTTGGCCGTTTTCCATATAATACTGCTGGTAATCCTCCAAAAACCGCATCAACATGCCCGGCAGGCAGAAAACGTAGAGAGGGAAGGTAATGATGATCGCATCCGCCTTGGCGATGGCGGCAAAGTCCTCCTGAGTTTTGTGTCTGGTAATGCTTTGGCGAACACTTATGAAATATTTGCTGGCGGCAGCTTCATCGATATGGCTCCCGACTGCGTCAACGAGATATTCTGATACAGACGGTTCGTTAATCTTGGGGCTGGCGTTGATTAAAACGATGTTTTTCATAGATGTCCACCTACCTTTCCAAGCTTGATGTTACTCAAGGCATCAATGATATCCTGATCGCGGTCCTGATATATCAGAACTTCACCATTGCCGCGATGTTTTTTGGTTATATCGGTAAAAAGCTGCCGATCCTCTGAGGAGAGTTCATCACCATAACCAATCATCAACACCCGGGGAAATGCATCATATCTGGAAGGATGCATGGTCGAGCCGTCCGGTCTGGTTTCGAAGAACGGCAGTATATTGGGGAGCCACCGGTCGACCGCGTTTTTAATATTGGCGCTGAACTGACCGAAGATCACCGGGCTGAGGTAAAAGACCACATCGCTGTTGACAAATTTTTGATTGATTTGCGCCATCATATCATTCATGACGCATTCGCCGGGCTTTTTCACCCAGCAGCCAAAGCAGCCTTTGCATGATGCCAGGTCAATCCTGCCGATACTTATCAGCTCTGTTTCAAAACCCTGGTCATGTAAAAACGTATCCACCAACTTATTTAGTTTTTGGAAAGTTTCAGTCTGATAGTCCTTGTCGCTTATTATTGTGGCTTTCATAATATCCCCCCTCGTATAATAAGTTTTGCAAACATATTTAAATGCGTTTGCGAGCATTATTTAGTGTTAATAAGAGTTTAGTTGTGGGAGACCCTGATGCTACAATATTCCTATTGGAATATCAGCTAAGGTGACGTCTTTCCCCCCTTGCAAAGCCTTTGCTATTGCTCTTTAAGCGTGACGCCTGACCGTTCTGTCATTATCTGCTTACACAGATGCTGCATCCCTGTCGGATGTTTCCAGCAAAGCCACTCCGCCAGGTGAATGCTAATAGTGCGAGGTTGCAGTCAGCAGCTCGGATCAGGGTTCCCCTTGCTAAATTCCTCATTCTCACCCGAAAGGAGGTGTTTTGAATGAAGAACTTAGATGTTCTTTCTACTTTGTTTGTTGGTATCGATGTCAGTGCTGCTTCTAATGTCGTATGTGCTATGGACTTTCATTCCAACAAGCTCCTGGAGTTTTCGGTTTCTAATAATCACCCCGGTGCAGTTAAAATTGCAGAACGCATCTGCACGTTGATGGACGGCAGTTGTTTTAAAACAGTTATCTTTGCCCTTGAATCTACTTCTTTCTACAGTATCCACATCGCTAACTTTCTGGCTTCCGACCAGAGCCTTATGCCCTTCAATCCCTTTGTTTACTGCCTCAACCCAAAGATGACTGCGAATTATCGCAGGTCTTTCATCGGCATGGATAAAACAGATCCTAAGGATGCCTTCCTGCTTGCTGACTTTGCCAGAGTTGGTCGTATCAATACCCAGCCCTGGCGTGGTTCACAGTTTCTTGCTCTGCAGCGTCTGACTCGACACAGGCTACATATCGTTGAAGCTATGTCTAGGGAAAAGGCCTACATGGTCTCCAATATCTTTCTTAAATTCAGCGAGCTGTCTGTTTTGAAAGAGGATCAGCATCCTTTTACCAGTAATTACACGGCTACTGCCGAAGCTGTCTTGACTGAAATGCTTACGGTGGATGAACTGATCAACATCCCCGTGGAAGAACTTATCTCTTTCATTTGCAATGCCAGCAGAAATCGTTTTCATGATCCTGAAAAGGTTGCTGCCATACTGCAAAAGGCTGCCCGTGATTCTTACCGTTTGGACAGGTGTCTCTATGAACCACTTACCATCTCGATTGCTTCTTCGTTTAATCTGATTTCTGCTTATCAGACTGAAATCAAATCGATCGAAAAGGCTATTGAGAAAACCATCCGGGGCTTGAACCCTGCTGAGTATCAATGTCTGCTTTCTATTCCTGGCATAGGCCCCGTCTACGCCAGTGGCATCCTTGCTGAGGTCGGGTCTG
>CAZRMB010000241.1:2212-3952 GCA_964600925.1 uncultured Syntrophomonas sp. | reverse complement strand
CGACTAAATTTGCTTTGCTCTGGGTGATTCGCGTTTAAATGTCATTATATTCACTTTTAAGGGCATCACAGAAGCGCAATGTATTCTGTATACAATGTTAATTGTGCTATAATTTTCATATTTTCGACTCAGCCAATAATATAGTATGATATAGCTTGGACTAATAAACAGGAAAGGAGGAAAGTTGATGACTTACAAAGAGATCATTGCCAAATTTGACGGTATTCCTGGCGGAATGATTGAATCTTACCATGCAATCCAGGACGAATATTCCTATTTGCCTGAAGAAGCAATCATTGAAGCAGCCAGGGTTTTTTCTGTTCCCACTGCTGAGGCGTATGGGGTAGCTACTTTTTATTCTTACTTCTCGGTTAAAGCACGCGGCAAAAATGTTATCCGCATTTGTGAAAGTGCTCCCTGTCACATAGCCGGTGCAGCTGATGTTGTAGCCGCGCTTGAAAGAGAACTGGGTATTAACATGGGAAGCAGTACCGCTGATGGCCGTTTCGCTCTGGAATTTACCGAATGTGTTGGGCAATGTCAGGCAACCCCGGTTATAACGATTAACAGCAAGCCTTATTTTGACGTAACCCCTGCAAAAGTTGCTGACATTCTGGCTGAATTCAAATAAACAACTTATTTCATACTTCTTTAATGAACCGAATTTATTCAGGAGGGAGGATATATAATGGCCGAGGAAATGCGCATTGTGTTGCGCAATTATGGCAAGATTGATCCTCTGAAGATCGAGGATTATATCGCTCTCGGTGGTTATGGGGCTCTGAAAAAAGCTCGTTCCACAGAGAAAACCGCCTTGATTAATGAAATTAAGAAATCCAATCTCAGAGGCCGGGGAGGCGCCGGTTTCAACTGCGGTCAGAAATGGTCTTTTGCTTATATTGCCCAGGCTGATCAGAAATACGTTGTATGTAATGCTGATGAGGGAGAACCTGGAACATATAAGGATCGTTTGATCATGGAAAATGATCCCCAAACCTTGATTGAAGGTATGGCCATCTGTGCTTATGCGATTGGCGCCACCAAGGGCTACATTTATTGCCGGGGAGAATATCCGCAGGTAGTTAAAGTCCTTCGTGCAGCGATCGACCAGGCTAAAGAAAAAGGCCTGCTGGAAGATTTTGATCTGGAAGTCCGTATGGGCGCCGGCGCTTATGTCTGCGGTGAAGAGACTGCCTTGATCGAGTCGATTGAAGGCAACCGGGGGGAACCTCGTTATAAACCACCCTATCCGCCGGTGGAAGGACTTTGGCAGAAGCCAACCATTGTCAATAATGTTGAGACTTTTGCGGCCATCCCGGTCATTGTTGAAAAAGGAGCTGATTGGTTTGCATCCATCGGTGCACCGTCATATCCCGGAACAAAAGTTTTGACGCTTACTGGTGATATTAAAAACCGCACTTTCTTTGAAGTGCCGACCAACATCACCATTCGTGAGGTTATTTATGAATTGGGCGGCGGAATCCCTGCCGACAAGAAATTTAAAGCAGTTCAAATCGGTGGGACTTCAGGTGCTTTTATACCGGAAAGTCAGTTGGATACCCCCATTGCCTTCGATGCCATGGCTGCAATTGATGCAACATTAGGCTCAGGTGCGGTATTTGTCCTGGATGAATCCCGTGATTTAGTTGATGTTACGACCCGCATTGCCAAATTCTTTGAACATGAATCCTGTGGCAAATGTGCTCCCTGCAGAGAGGGAACGATGCGTATGTTTGATTT
>CAZRMB010000241.1:0-2112 GCA_964600925.1 uncultured Syntrophomonas sp. | reverse complement strand
TGCTATCATCCCGACCAGGCAGTAAAAGCCAACTGCCGGGTATGTGTTTGTGAAGTTGAAGGGAATCGGCTTCTGCAAGCCGCATGCTCACAGCCTGTATTTGAAGGTATGGTAATTAAAACCAGAAGTCCCAAGGTTATTGAAGCCAGAAAAACCATTCTCGAACTGATTCTGGCTCATCATCCGCAGGATTGTTTAAATTGTATCCGTAATGGATGCTGTGAATTACAAGATTTGGCCGCTGAATATATCATCCGGGACAATCCCTTTGAACTGAAAGTTCGCGGCCTGGAAAAAGATCTTTCCACGCCCTCCCTTTTCAGGGATCCGGACAAGTGCGTTCTCTGCCGTCGCTGTATTGACGCTTGTAACGTTATTCAATCGGTTGGCGCACTGGGAATAGAAAACCGCGGTTGTGAATCCATGGTTGTTCCCACTTTGGGTGGAAGTCTGATCGACAGTCCCTGTGTAATGTGCGGACAATGCGTACATGCCTGCCCGGTTGGCGCGATTGGTGAGATCGAAGACATCGACAAGCTGATGGCAGCGATTGCTGACCCGGATACGGTTGTCGTAACCCAGATTGCTCCTGCAGTAAGACTGGCGCTGGGCGAAGAAATTGGTATGGCCACTGGTGAACTGCCCATGGAAGTATTTGTAGCAGGTTTGCGTCAAGTTGGTTTTGACCATGTACTGCATACCAATTTTACCGCTGACCTTACCATCCTGGAAGAAGGCAACGAATTGCTGCAGCGTCTGACTACCGGCGGAACACTGCCGATGTTCACTTCCTGCAGTCCAGGCTGGATCAACTTCTGCGAAACTTTCTATCCCGATTTGCTGGATAATCTGTCCAGCTGCAAATCACCCCAGCAGATGTTTGGTTCTCTGGTCAAGACCTACTGGGCGGACAAGATGGGCATTCCTGCCAAGAAGATATTCTCGGTTTCGATCATGCCCTGTATTGCCAAGAAATTTGAAGCAGCGCGGCCGGAAATGAACGCCAGCGGATACCAGGATGTTGATATCGTTCTGACCACCAGAGAAGTCGGCAAGCTGTTGCGTATGACCGGCATTGATTTCAAAAAACTGGCACCCTCACCCTTTGATTCCTGGATGGGCGCTTACACCGGCGCGGCCGTTATCTTCGGTGCCACCGGCGGGGTTATGGAAGCAGCTTTGCGTACGGTCTATGAAGTCGTAACCAAGAAAGAACTTGACGATGTGAACTTCACTTTTGCACGTGGTTTCGAGGGCATCAAGGAAGCCGAAATCGATCTTGACGGTACGGTGGTTAAAGTAGCCATCGCCCATAGCCTTTCCAACGCCAGACAATTGATGGATCAGGTACGGGCCGGCGAATCCCCCTACCACTTCATTGAAATCATGGCCTGCCCGGGCGGCTGCATCGGTGGCGGCGGACAGCCTATAACCAAAGCCAATGTAAAACGCATTCAGCGTATTGAGGCGATTTACGAGGAAGACCAGGCCATGGCGATCAGAAAATCGCATCACAATCCTGAAGTCAAAATAATCTATGATGAGTTCCTGCATGAGCCGCTGGGACATAAATCCCATGAATTGCTGCACACTCATTACCACGCCAAACACAAAAAGGCTTTATAAGTTTTATAAGTTAATGTTCAAAACCGCTTACCCGGCAAAGGTAAGCGGTTTTTTAGTGATATTTGTTCAAACCCTAATTGAAAATTATCAAGCATGATTTTTACTTTTGCCGGCAGTAAAATCTTGTTTATTATTTCACAAGCGTATGATACTATAATGATGACAACTGACGATGCTGCGTTATGAGATGTTTCTTGTAATAAAGCGGTAATGAATTGATCTGACACGCGAAGATTTTTCTGAGGTGTAAGGGCAAACGACCGATGTGTTTTAATGCGCCTTACCGGGCGCTTTTTTATTTTTTAAAAAGAGGTGTTGAAATGGAAACGAGAGTAGCGATTATCGCCATTATCGTCGAAGATGCCGGTTCGGTTGAAAAACTAAACCTCATCCTGCATCAATTCGGACAATTTATCATTGGCCGAATGGGTCTTCCCTATGACCGAAAAAACATCAGCATCATCAGTATCGCAGTGGACGCACCGG
>CAZRMB010000240.1:0-3955 GCA_964600925.1 uncultured Syntrophomonas sp. | reverse complement strand
AAGTAGAAAAGCAACAGCCTTTAAGAATCATAGTTCTTGGTGCCGGACTGGTTGGAGGACCTGTTGCAGCTAAATTGTCGGAGGACGTTAAATTTAATGTTACGATAGCCGATATTGATGCAAAAGCACTTGAAAAAGTAACATCGAATCACAAGATAACCTCATTAAGATTCGACCTGTCAGATTTTAAAAGGGTTAAAAAGCTTGTAGCCAGCTATAGCCTGGTTGTCAGTGCAGTTCCCGGGTATCTTGGGTTTATGGTTTTAAAGGCATGCATCGAGGCAGGAAAAAATGTGGTCGATTTTAGTTTCCAGGCGGAGAACTTCCTTGAATTGGATTCACTGGCAAAAGAAAACGGAGTTGTTGCTATTTGTGATATGGGCCTGGCCCCGGGTACAAGCAACATGCTAGCCGCTTATGCGAGCAGTATGTTGGATAAACCCGAAAGTGTTAAAATACTGGTGGGTGGTTTGCCGGTACGCAGGTCCTGGCCATTTGAATACAAAGCGGTTTTCTCACCCATTGACCTCGTTGAGGAATACACGCGTCCGGCCAGGTTTGTGGTGAATGGGAACATGGTTGTAAAACCGGCATTATCTGATGTCGAGAATGTTGAAATAGAGGGACTTGGTACACTTGAGGCATTCAATAGCGATGGTCTCAGGTCGCTGATATACACTCTAAAGGTGCCTGATATGATAGAGAAAACGCTGCGCTATCCCGGTCACGTGTTAAGGGTTCAGGTGCTTCGTGACGCCGGATTTTTTAGTTCTGAACCTATGATGGCAGGCGGTGTAAGTGTGAGGCCGATCGATGTTACGGCAAAATTGCTGTTTCCGATTCTAAGGATCGATGATGGAGAAGAAGATTTGACAGTCATGCGTATCATTGCCGAAGGGATAAAAGAGGGTAGGAAGCAAAGGATCACCTATGACCTGTTTGATACATTTGACCCTGTTACAAGGATTCATTCAATGGCACGAACTACAGGGTACGCTGCTGTAATGGCTGTGAAGCTGATTGCCAATGGCATGTATACTGAAAAAGGGGTGTCAGCACCAGAATATCTTGCCCGTGATGAGAAATGTATAGAGTTTATGCTCAACGGCTTACGGGAATTAGGGATAAATTACAAGTTGAAGGTTGAGGAAATTCAGTAAAAATTCCCGGATACCTTTCTTTTTAAGGAAAAAGTCCTAATTTTGCACCCCTATTGGCGGGGTAGCTCAGTTGGTTAGAGCGTCGGATTCATAACCCGGAGGTCACGAGTTCAACTCTCGTCCCCGCTACCAATCATCAGGCTGCGAAGGCAGCCTTTTTTTATGGAATATCTAGTTTACATATTGTATTCGCGGAAATTTGATAAAATATATATCGGTTACACTACTGATCTGATTAGCAGATATCGATCCCATAATTTCTGCGCAACTAAAGGTTGGACAATTCGATACAGGCCATGGGAAGTAATATATTGTGCGTTTTGCAGTAGTAAAGCGGAAGCTATGCGTTATGAGAAGCAGTTGAAAGGATCGAGAGCTCGGGCAGAGGTCAGGAGACAGTTTTCGGGCTTATACCGGAGCGCCGGATTCATATCCGTCTGAGACGGACACGAGTTCAACTCTCGTCCCCGCTACAAAAAAAGCTGCATTTTCGTGCAGCTTTTTTGTTTAATGAGATTTCCATTCTTATTCTGATTGCTCCTTTTTCAACATCATTCTTTTTCTGCCCCAGCGGATAAGAACATCCTGTACATCTTTGAAACGAATAGGTTTTGAGAGATAGTCAACCATCCCGCACTCCAGAAATCTTTCACGGTCGCCGGGCATGGCATTTGCAGTGATTGCAATGATATATGGACGGTCAGGCTCCGGATACCTGGCTAGGATCTCAGCAGTCGCTTCAGTGCCATTCATTACCGGCATCTGAACGTCCATCAGGATGATGTCGTATGACTTATGCTCCATCACATCCAATACTTTCCTGCCATTTTCTACGGCATCAACATTGTATCCCATCTTTTTCATGAGTGTAACCACAAGTTCCTGGTTTGTCATGTTATCTTCGGCAAGTAAAATGTTGAGGGGAAGTTTATCAGATAATTTCTTATCAAAGTTGTGGTCAGCAATTGTTCTGCGACGGTCACGCGACTCGGAAATAACACTGAGAATATATTCGAATAACTCGGCAAGTTTTACCGGTTTGGTTATCTGAGCATCAAAAAGATCTTGCGGTAAATCTGTCACTTTGCCGATAGATGACAATAGGATGAATGGGAAATCACCTTTAAATGGAATATCGCGTATGCTTTTTGCAAGTTCCACACCCGACATCTCAGGGAGATGCAGATCGATCAGGCCCAGATCAAAATAGCTATCCTGATCATCAATAATTCTGAGGGCTTCCTTACCTGTGGTTGCCGTAAAGGCACGCATTCCCCAGGCATCAAACTGTGCAGTAAATATCTGCCGCGATGCCGGATCGTTGTCAACCACGAGTACTTTGCTATTTTTGAGCTCAGGAATTTGCCCGCGGATATATAGTTTTGTGGTTCCTGTTTCGGCTTGTTTCATCCGAACGGTAAAATAGAATGTTGAGCCTTTGCCCGGTATGCTCTCGGCCCACATACGTCCACCCATCAGGCCAACAAGATGTTTGGCAATAGAGAGTCCAAGTCCGGTTCCGCCATAACGCCGGGTCGCAAATGATTCGCCCTGGGTGAAAGCTTCAAAGATTGTTTCAAGTTTTTCCTTCGTAATACCTATGCCACTGTCTTTCACTGAAAAAAGTATCTCGCAGCAATCACTGTCGGAGGTCGACTTTTCAACGGAGATAAATATCTCGCCTTCATCGGTGAATTTTATGGCATTATTGACGAGATTTCCAAGGACCTGTTTCAGCCGTTTCATGTCGCCTATCAGGAATGGAGATACATCGGGCTGAAGCATATATAGGAGGTCGACACCTTTCTCGATTGCCCGCGGCGCATAAACATCCAGGGCTTCTTCGATGCAGCGGCGCAATTCGAAATTGCTTTCTTCAAGTACCATCTTATCCGACTCTATTTTCGAAAAATCGAGAATATCGTTTATGATGCCCATAAGATTGTCGGCACTCACGCGCAGAGTTTCGAGATAATTCCGCTGCTCGGGTGATACTTTGGTGTCGAGCAGAAGACTTGTCATCCCTACAATACCGTTCATAGGTGTACGGATTTCATGGCTCATCATGGAGAGGAAATCACTCTTGATCCTGTTGGCCTTTTCAGCCAGAGCATGAACGTTTTCGGTTTCTTTTGCCAGGGATTCAAAATAGTGCAATTTTTCAATCTCAGCTTTCAGCCGGGAATTGTCTTCAGCAAGCTTTTGATATTCATTTATTTGATCGCTGTGGTCTTTGTTGTCGGATACCATAACGTGAGGTTTTTCATGATAATGAGCAAATATAAGCAAAGCTTCATTCGGGAAACAAAAAAACTTAGTCAGGCTAAACTTAGAAGTAACCGAAATCAGGCCCTAAAATAATAAAAAACTGCCTCGGTGAGAGGCAGTTCATTAAGTTATTAAGATGTTATTGGGTTATTTAGTAGTCAAAAGATTAGTGTGGTTTGGAGTATTCATCAAGAATATCTTTGACTCCATCGGGAGCAACACGTCCATAAACCTTTTCACCTACCATTACCACAGGAGCAAGGCCACATGCACCCACACAGCGCAGGCAGCTAAGTGAGAATTTTCCATCTTCAGTTGTTTCACCTACTTTCACTTTGAGTATCCTCTTGAATTCGTCAAGCACTTTTTCTGCCCCTCTCACATAGCAGGCAGTTCCCATACAAATGCTGATAGGATGCTCGCCTTTGGGAGTCATTGTGAAGAATGAGTAGAAAGAAACCACTCCATAAACATGTGCTACTGAGGTTTTTAACTCTTTAGCGATAACTTCCTGTACTTCAGCAGGC
>CAZRMB010000239.1:0-3962 GCA_964600925.1 uncultured Syntrophomonas sp. | reverse complement strand
TTTATGTTATGGCGACCATGCGATAGCCTACGTATTAGAAAATGTCTATAATAACCCGGATGGGAAATCAAATTTACCATATAAAGTTAATCTGTTTAAACAAAATGGCTATTGGAGAACTGTACAGAACGGTGCTAATTAATTTTCTCTTAAATCTAATAAAAAAACTCTCGTGACGCTATTAATAATTGGGGAGTTTCTACTTCGCTGCAATCGAATGCACGGCCCGACATATATTATTGCAAAAAAGGACGGCCAGGCTGTCGCGATTCGGAATCACAAAAATCTTGCGTTCCCGGTTATTTTTTGTCGTTGAATAATTCGCAGCTCCAACAAAACCCTTTCAAGCCGAAATCCGACCCTTTCGATTTAAAATTCTTGACTTTTATTTTCCCAAATTATATATTTGATCAGATAATATTCTAATGTTGGAAAGAGGTGGAAATTTGAAGTCCTATGTATTGAGCTTGGTGTTTTTGTTTTTGCTACTCTGGGTTAGTGCCGGAGTACAGATTATAAATGATAAAATTTCAGATTCTACAAAAAGGTAAGCACTAAGGACGAACCTAGTTTTTTCTTGAAACACCTGATGATGCAGGTGTTTTTTTTATTCGCAATCTCGGTCAAGAATGAGCTTTTTTAAAACATTATCATGCAAAAGTACGAATTTGAAAGGAAGCATGGTGATGGAAAACGTCCTGATTGTTGAAGGACTCAGCAAAGCTTTCGGTCAGGTGCAGGCGGTGGATGATCTGCATTTTGCAGTCGGCAAGGGCGAAGTATTTGGCCTTCTCGGGCACAACGGCGCGGGAAAAAGCACCAGCATCGAATGCATTTTGGGGGTGCAAAGAGCGGAACGGGGTACGGTGCGGGTTCTCGGTATGAATCCCTTCACAGACCGTAAACAACTCTTTGAAAAAGTGGGGGTACAATTTCAGGAGACGAATTATCAGGAAAAAATAACGGTGGAGGAAATTTGCCAGCTCAGACATTCGCTCTATCAGCATCCGGCCGATTGGGAAGAACTGCTGAGAGCCTTCGGCCTGGCCGCTTTGAGGAAGCAGACGGTTTCCAAACTGTCCGGCGGAGAGCGGCAGCGATTGTCGGTTGTGCTGGCGCTGATCCCCGATCCTGAATTGGTTTTCTTGGATGAGCTCACCACCGGACTTGATCCCAAAGCCCGGCGCGATGTGTGGAAATACCTGGAGAAGCTGAAGGTAAAAGGGCTGACGATTTTGCTGACCTCCCACTATATGGACGAGATCGAAGCTTTCTGCGACAGGATCTGTATTTTGAAAAAGGGACGAATGTTTGTACTGGATACGGTCGCGGCTGTCATTGAGCAAAGCCCGTACAACAATCTGGAGGAAGCTTATTTATGGTATTCAGGGGAGGAGGAGACTGCAAATGAAAGCCTTTAAGACCATGTTTATAACCGAGTTGAAGCTTAACATCCGGGATATGAACGACCTGCTTTTTGGAGTTGGTTTCGCGGTAGTAGTTACGATTATTCTGGGCATTGTCGCCGGGAACAAGCCGGCTTTTGCCGGCGCTGAATACAGCTTTATGCAACAGTCCTTCGGGGCGCTGACCTCCATTGGCATTGCCGCCACCGGCATGATGGGGCTGCCGATCGCAGTTGCCGATTACCGGCACAACAAGATCCTCAAACAATTGCGGGTCACTCCGGTCAGCCCGGCCTTGCTGCTGTTTGTTCAGTTTATGGTCAACTTTTGCATGGCGGTCCTGTCTCTGGTCATGGTATATGCAGCCAGCGCGTTGTTTTTTGGCTACCGGATGCAGGGCTCCGCTTTGTGGTTTATACTTGCCTATTTACTGGTGCTGCTCTCCATCTATAGCATCGGCATGTTGATCGCCAGTGTCTCGCCCAACATGCAAACCGTCAATTTGTTGTGCTGTGTAGTGTATTTCCCCATGTTGCTTTTATCGGGCGCAACGCTTCCCTATGAAATAATGCCTGGCCTGATGCAGAAAGCAGCCGATTTCCTCCCGCTGACCCAGGGGATCAAACTTCTCAAAGGGACTGCACTGGGGACGCCCCTGGATAACATTACGCTTCCTATTATGGTGATGATCGTGCTGGCCATCATTTGCATCTGGCTCTCGGTTCGATTTTTTCGATGGGAATAAAATATGTGTTAAAATGATTCTCAGTGACTCATCTGCAGTCATGAATCTCCAGTAAAGACAGGAAACCGTTATGGATAAGAAAATCAAGACCTATCTAGCTTTGGCATTTACAATTTTATTTTGGGGCTTATCTTTTATCGCAACAAAAATCGCCTTAACCAGTTTTACTCCCTTTGTTTACATGTTTTTCAGATTTACGCTGGCTTCGGTATTTTTTCTGATTCTGATGCTTTGGCGCGGTTTTCCAAAACTGAGTGCCGGCGATCATAAAAAGTTATTTTTAATCGGGCTGCTTGAACCGGGATTGTATTTTATCTTTGAAACTTTCGGTTTGACCTATACCACTGCCTCCAAGGCATCATTGATTATTGCCGCGGTGCCCATCGCTGTATTGCTGCTGGCCCGGATCGTTTTAAAGGAAAAGATAACCGGAAAAAGATTATGGGGCGTCATATTATCCATTGCCGGCATTATGATTTTAATTCTGGGAGATCCCAAATTTTCGATTTCATCTGCCGGATCCATGCTTGGCGATATGTTGATTTTTGGCGCAGTGATATCCGCTTCTTTTTACATGATTATTGCCCGAGACCTCGGCCAAAGGCTGTCATCCTTGGAAATAACCAGCTTTCAGGTGTTTTACGGAGCCATTCTGTTTACTCCTTTTTTCCTGTTGAATATGGGCGGCATACAATGGTCTCAGATCAGTGCCCAGGCAGTCGGTGCGGTCGTTTTTCTGGCCGTCTTCGCTACCATTCTGGGTTTCCTCTTCTATAATTATGCCCTGACCCAGATCCCTGCATCGCAGGTGGCAGTGTTTATTAACGGGATACCGGTTGTTACCGCCATTGGGGCATGGTTTATTTTAGGCGAGAGCTTGACCTTGCTGCAGATGGCGGGAGGATTGCTGGTCCTGATTGCGGTTATCGTGGCCAACAAGCCGCAACCCTCCCGACAAACAGCTTCCGGCTAACACCGTACGGATTTTTTGATGATTCTGCCCAGCAACAGCGTAAGCACAAAACCTACCCCGGCTATGATCGCCGAAGTCGTGAACAAATGTGTATAGCCCAGATTTAAAGTACTCTGGAATACGGTTTCGATGCTGCTGCGCATGTTCTCAATATTTTGCATGATCAGGGGTGCCATTTGCCCGGGCACCAACTGTTGCATAATATCCTTGAGACGATCCACAATGGTTGTAACGTCAGCACTTTTCAGGCTGGAAAAGACCTGGACCATATCTGTCTTGGGGTTCGCCTGCAGCAGCATGCTGCCGCCTTTCATATTCTCCTGCACCAATTCCATCAAACGAGGCTGAAGGTTTTGCCCGGCCTGAGCGATAAACCCGATCATGATTCCGGGCGACATGGTCGTCCCGATGGATCTCACCAGGGACATGGTAGCTACGGCAGTGGTAGTTTCATCGTCGGGTACGCTTTGCATCACCAGAAAGTTCAAAGGAGCCCCCATGGTGAACCCGATGCCAAACCCCACCAGGGCCAGACCAGCCAGCACACTGACAAAGTTGAGGGCGTTGGTGGCGACGTAGCCCAGCACCAAACTTCCGGCGGCGATGCAGGCAAAGCCGATTGCCAATACAATGGCCGGTCCTTTTTTGTCCAGCAGTTTCCCGCTAAGCGGAGCGGACACTCCTGAAAAAATAGCCAGCAAGGTGATCAGATAACCGCCGGTCCCTGCCTTGATTTTTAATACATTCTCAGCAAACTGGGGAATAAAGACGGTTCCCATCATCCCTATCCCGGTAATAAACGCAATCGTGAAGATCAAAACCATTCTCTGGTTTTTAA
>CAZRMB010000238.1:0-3963 GCA_964600925.1 uncultured Syntrophomonas sp. | reverse complement strand
GTCCGGGCCGGTTCATCGAAAGTTCAACCTGGGCTTTATGCTGGTGGAAATGAGATATTCCGAAGAAGAAATTGAACGTCTTTTCCTCAGTATCGGCGCCTCCGACCACAGGGAAACAGGTTGAATCGCCCGGGAAATACAGGTAAGCATAGCGGGTACGTTCCGGCAGGTAATCGCACTGGTAGGAAAGCTCGATATGTTTTTCGCTGTAACCGATGCATTTCAGGTCATGAATGATGATGTCGGTGTATTTTGTCATGTTCATGTTCCTGGCATAAGTATGTATCTCATTGCTCACCAGTTTCGTGAATTTCTTCAGTAAAGCCGCGTTGGCATTAATACTGTCGGCGAAATGCCTCTGGGCGACAGCAACAGAATCCTTGGAAACGGAATCTGTTTCAACTCCCTGTACATCAGTAAAAGCATACCTTTCAACAGGCGGGCCGTCAAACGACGATTGTACAGAGGGTACCAAAAATCTGAAAATAACCAGGGCCAGGGCCCCGATCGCAACGAATCCAATGATTGCCTGAACCAGCGTCTTTTTCTGCATAATTTTTACTGAATTTTACAATGGATAAAGTTCAAATACATAAAGGTGAACGATTTATTTATTTCCTATCCCTGAATAAGTAATCTCCGTTCAACAAAAAATTATGCTTGTGAGTTTGTAACGCGTTAGACATTTTTCCTTATTCGCGTGCGCGGTAATCGCATGTCGGCAGAGCGCGGCCATCCCGGGCTTGCATTCAACCGGGAACCGAGGACAAAGGACGAGCTCAGCGTAAGCTAATAATCGTCTGGCTCCTGTTCCGGAACAGGCATTACAGACGGCTCAGATTCCCATTTATTAGCGGAAGTACATTATTATATTTTATTCCTTTTCTTTTCGTTTATCTCTGTCAGGATTTGCCGCTTCATAAAGAATGCTTTACACAACACATTATATTCGCTCACTGTGCATTTATCTTTACAGGTTTTGTTAACAATATCGGTTTTTTCAAATACGGTATTTATCTTTTCGCAAGGGAAACTGTCACATTCTCCGCAATTCATAATACTTTTCAGGCGTTCGCAATTATTAATTCCATTACTGCATGCCATATCTTTACTACATCCGAGACACTTTATCTTTTCCGGATCTACTACTTTAGGCCGAAATCCTAACTTAAACCATAATTCGGCAAAACTTTTTAAAGCATTATAATCATTTTCTATTGTTGCAACATATCGGGGACATTCTGTACAAACATCACCACAAAAAGATATTTTCTGATTAGTCATTTTTGAAAGTTCTATTTATCGATTCTTTGTATTACTGTTAACGCGTAGCTTTCTGCAATGCTTAGAATATATCGGTTGCGGGCCAGGTATGCGCAATTCTGGTTGATCTTTTCAGCTATTAAGATTAACAATTATTTTTTGTTTTTATAAAGTGCAATACCGTGAACTTGATGACCCTAAATATAGCTATATTTAATCAACCAGCTTCCCGGGAAGCACGGAATTCGAGTTAGGAAAAGTTTGCCTGAAAGCACAGGATAAATTCTGGCAGCGTGTAACCTGTGTTACTAACGTCTTGCCCTAATCCACGAAGGCTTCCCGGATGATATTCTTTACTTCAATGATCTCTTTTTCAGTTAGTTTACCTGATACTTTCAATATTCTTTGTTTGTCGATAGTCCTTATTTGATCAATTACGACCCAACCAACCTGATCATGGTGCTTTACTTCCGCTCTTGTTGGATATTTTCCTGATTGTGTCGTCATCGGGGCAATAGTAATAGTCTGCAGATGCTTATTCATCTCATCCGGAGAGATTACAACACACGGTCTGGTTTTTTTTATTTCGCTGCCAACGGTTGGATTCGGATTAACCAGGATGATAGAATATTGAACTATTTCCATTCTTCGAAATTTTCATCTTCAAAAACATCATCCATCAAGGGTTTATCATCACCCTTCCCGAGCATTTTTTCAAATGCTTTTTCCCAGCCTTTTCCTGGAGTTGACTTTGGCCGGATAATGATATAACCTTTCTCAAGGATCAGTTAAATGACTCACATCACATTGGCTTCAAATTCCTGTTAAGCCGGTCAATAATCTTTTCCAGTCGCGCCTGGCGGGCTTTTTCCGATTTGGCATCAAGATAAAATCCGGTATAGGTACGCTGCACCGAATGCGACATAGCCAGCAAATGGGTATAAGCCGGCTCATACGAAAGAAGGATCTTCTTAAACAGCTCTATTTGTGCATCGTCGATAACGATCCGATTAGCAGCATCCCATAAACCGTTTTCCCTGGCGATCTCAATGGCTTCCAAACCCTGCGGGGCCATCAACCCCTTTTTTATCAGGGTTTCTGCCAGCTCTTTATTTTTAACGGACCATTTGCTGACAGGCTGACGTCGCGCGAAATACTTCCTGTACGTATTATCGTCAAGGGATTGTATTTGTCCGTCTATCCATCCGAAACAAAGCGCTTCTTCCAATGCTCCGGCAGCAGAGAGGGTGACAATCCCCGCTTTTTTACTGAATAGTAACCATATGCCATCGCTCTCTGTCCCGTACTTGCCAAGCCATTCCCGAAAAGCCTGTCTGTTGGTGAACGTAAGTATTTTATCCATGTGACTTTTAATGGATGTAACCGTGCAATTAATCAAGGGAAGGTTTGGTCAGCGACCAATGGCTGTGGATGATCTTCCAGCCGCTGTTTTCTTCGAGCCGGTACACTTCCGTGCAATTCTCTTTCCAGAGCGTTTTGCCTGCATATGAGTGCAGATTGTAGGTCAGGACGGCCATGGTTCCGGTATGTTGCACAACGGGATTCAGTATTTCGAATCTATCCATTTTTACCTTCCCGCGCATGCTTTCATACAACTCTTTTATCTTGTCCCAGCCATCCAGCCGTCTTTCCTGCACCGGATCGAAATAGGTGAAGTCCTTCGAATAAAGTTCGAGATAGGGAGTGGGATTGCCCTCGTGCCATGCTTCGAGTGCTGCTGTCTCCAAAGCAATGATTGTTTCTGCAGTAGTGCGTTTTTCCATGTTAGTTCATCTAAGACCAGTAATTATTCAATGTTGAGACGATTCACCGGGATTTATCTGTCATCCGGGCAATGGTAAATATGGCATATTCAGTCATTTATACCCGGTTCTTCAAATGAAATTTTTGGTACACGAATGTACGGATTCGAATTATTATTGCTCCGGTGATTTTTGAATATTTTAAACACTTGGTGAATTAACACTGTATTCTGAAAGCCGCAGGGAATGATCCGCAGCCAGCGGCCAGGCTTTTATTCAGTTACATGTGTATTATTTTGAAATTGTTTTTAGCCTTATTTCTGACAGGTTGGTTGTTAAAGTCAAAAAAACAAAAGCCAGGAAAAGTATTTGTCCGATAAGCATCCAATATTTTGTTGCCCACATTTGAATCCCAATACTATTCATATGCTGATCATGTATGAACAATATTAAATTATTGTGGATCACATCGATTGTAATAGTTGCCAGAGTTAAAAGAATTCCTGATTTGGGACGAAGTATTAAAAGCAAGGCGGCAACCAGGTCGATAAAAGTCAGGGAATCCCAAAAGACTGTTGATATGCAGGGATAATTATCACTGCCGGAAAATAAACCATTCTCCGCAACCCACAAAATATGGGTTGATGCACCGATTAACATACAGATGGCTTGTATCGTTAATATGGATTTTGTTTTTCTATTCAGGATTTTGAAAAGCATTTCAGGTTTTTGATTAGCAAATTTCATTTTTAATTGGTTGCTATCGTTCCGGCGTGCGGCGTTTAGGCCTGCAATACCATCAAAATTTTCAGGAAAGCATCAAAACCGGCATTAGGCACTTAGTCCGCCATCGGGCGGATAAATAGTTCAACCGGGAACCGGGGACGAAGGACGAGCTCAGCGTAAGCTAATAATCGCTGGGCGTTGCACGCCGCTC
>CAZRMB010000237.1:0-3979 GCA_964600925.1 uncultured Syntrophomonas sp. | reverse complement strand
TTAAAATCGGATGCCAAAATCGACTCCTCTCATCCGCATTTTTTCTTACAACTCATTTTTTACCGGTTTTTTGCAAATATTAATAAATTTTTACCGCCCGATAACTTCCGCTTTTTCACTTTTTCAGCCACGAAATCCACCATCAAAATTGCCCAGATTCACCCACAAAAACCGCAATACCAGTATTGATATCAAAGATTTTCTAATCTTTTGCAAAACATCCGGACGATACACAATATGAAAGCAGATGGCTCTTAATGAATAGCCGATAAGGTTTAACTTAGCTGGAACTTTGAAAGCTGATCTGAAGCGTGGGCAAACAAGGCAGAGCGTAATCGAGGCAAGAGAAGCATAAGGCCAAAAAAAAATCCGGAAAGAGCCATAATAATAAACGGGAGAGCGCCGCATGCTCTCCCATTTTTTATTCCCAGTTGTCCTCATCAGACTCAGCTATATATTCCGGCGTAAACGTAAAATTTGTTGAATATGCAACACAAACCGACATAGTAACAGCCCAGTAAGTCTTAAACACATACTGACACAACAAAAACACCACCAAAAGTATTACCGACCCCAAGAGCACCTGTCCAGCTGTTGCATCTTTATCAGCTATACAGTCTTCATCTATATATTCCAACCTGAACAAAATAATTATAAATATCGCATTAACAAGGTTCCACACCGGAAATATTAACTCCCACCCAGCACAGCTTTTAAGCATATACCACCCCGCACATATTCCGCTTATCGCAGTTATCGCCACTGCAAATGCCGCCAACGTCATTTTTTCCACATAGCTCTTTTGTCTGCGGGTGAACACATGATAAATTGAAAGAGCTATCCCGCTGATTATAGTAACTGCCAACGCTAAAGCTAAACCAGAAAATTGTGCCGCAAACGATGCAGATTCAAATATGGATAATTGCAGTTCTCGATTGGTCGCCAGCAGCAGAACAGTTATCACACTCATTAAAAATAAAGTCAGCTCATCAAATTGAGGCACCAGTATTCGCCTCCAGAATGATATCCGATCATTATCCTGTTTTGTCCAAGGCTCCGTCCTGAAATGATTTTCCAAAGTCGCAGACACCCCTTCCCGTTCATATTTAGGCCTCTCAACTTTATCTTTTATAATATTAGCACTCGTCGCCCGGATAACATGCCCGCATTTAATACAATGAAGTTTTTTACCAAGACACGAGTCCTTGCCTTTCAACTTCTGCCCACAATACATACACTTGAATTTAATCATTTCGAATCGTCACCCCACCTGACAAAGTTCGTCGAATAAACAATGCAGATTGAATATGTCACTGCCCAGTGGGTTTTAAGAACATATTGGCAGATAGCAAACACACCGACTAATATTATCAGCCCCAAAAGAACCTGCCATAATTTCGTATCACGATTATCATAACATTCAGCATTAATTACACCAGCCCTAAACATCCAATATATCGATATCCCATTAATAATATTCCATAAAGGAAAAATTGCCCTCCAATTGAGAGCACATATTTTCCTGACATATGGGAAATATGACGCCACCCCATTTAAAGAGCCTGTTTCCAGCCATGCCTCCTTCATCATTACTCGGCCAGCAATAATTCCGCTGCCCGCAGTAAAAGCAACAGCAATTGCCAGCATCACCAGTTTTTCCCATTTATATTTCTCTCTCTGGCTGAATACATGATAAACTGGCAAAGCCGCAGCAAAAAACATAGCAATACAAATCACGCCATATATCCAGATCATTTTTCCGGTTGGTTCAATACTGAAGACGGCATATATAAACTTTTCAACATTATCACCGATCCCATTATTGGTCCACGCAACCAGCAAAGCCGCAGCAACCATCAAAAATATACTTAGCTCATCAAAATGTGGTGCAAACCATTTCCTCAAAAACCCACGCACTATTTCGTCACCTTGAGGTCTGGTGTCTAAGCTTTTTAGTTTCGCCTTATGAAGCAGACTATTGATCTCTTCATCACTAGGCTCTTCCCTTTCCACTTTGATCAATGCTGCATCGTTTATTAATACAAGGTGATTGCACTTGGGGCAATGAACATGCTTGCCCTTCTTATTATCATCCGCCAAAACCTTCTGCCCGCAATACATGCATTTAAATTTAAGCAAAATACTATTCCTTAATAATGCTTATCTGAATTATTGCTGAAGCTCCTTTGTGTTCAAATTTAACATCAAGCCCGGAAGATATCAAGTCTTTCCCTTTAATAATAATTTCTTTGCCTCCCACTGATGCCGGTAAAACTAAACGGTATTTCCTCTTACTATCAATCTCTCGAAGACGCAATTTCGTTTCAAGACTTGGTGCATTTCCCTGAAAAACAAATACCAAAGATTGTCCCCCGTCCTCAGCCGCATACTGCAATGCCTCAAAAGATTCCGGATTATCAAAATTCACCTGAGGAGTTAGATGATAAACATCTGACTGGCAAATGATCGAACGTATTTTTTTATAAAACGCAATTCTTTCCGAAGCAATTTTGCGTGTCTCCCCCGTCCATTCCCAAATCTTGCCCGACAACCCAAAATGTCCCATCATATTAACATTAAACCTGCCCTCGACATCCAGCACATCAAGTTTATCCGTGTCCTCAGGAAGCACCGTCCAGTGACTGCAAGTTTCAGGCGGAAACATTGCCGTCGCTCCATAATTAATCGAAAGATTACTGTGATTACGAATATTATCAGAGTTCCAGTGCGTATCCGTAAACGCCGCCGTCATCAGATCATGTCGTAAAGATCCGCTGCCGCAATTTTCAATTATCAAAGCCGGATATTTCGCACGCATATATCCCCATAATTCCAAAAGCCCCTTATAATGTCCATAAAGCGGATCGTCGGCTCCCTTGTATCCCTCTGAACTCTTCGACGGATAAGTATTAAAATCCATTTTTATATAATCAAGCTTATACAGCGTCATCAGATTATCTATCACAGCTTTAACATGATCAAGCACTTCCTTTTTCCCAAAATCAAGCACCCGCCTTTCCGTATGAACTTGCGCATTTTCAAGAAACCACTCCGGATGCTGCTTTGCAATATCAGAATTAATATTCACACTCTCTATCTCTACCCACAAACCAAATTTCATCCCCAGCCCGCGAACTGTCTCAGCAAAAGCCTTCAAACCACTCGGAAACTTAGTTGTATTCTCCGTCCAGTCACCGAGTATATTCCAGTCCTTATCAACGCCGTACCAACCCGCATCAATCATAAACTGCTCACACCCAACCTCCGCCGCAAACTTCGCAGCCTTTGTCAGCAATTCCTCATTCATGTCACCAAATGTCGCAAAGTAATCATTATATTGAACTATAGGCCAATCATCTCCAGGCCTGCGCATCAGATTCTTTCTTATGAATCTTTTTATAGGCCGCATACCATAATCCCAATGCCCCGAAAATTCACTAATCAAAGCCCCAGGCATCGGCAAACCTTTAACCGTGCATATCACAGGCAACCCCGATGGACTCGTATCAAGCGTCAATAAATTTTGATTGCCCTCTTTGCGAATATCCATCGACCAGTTCCCGCTATAAGTCAGCATCAATGCAATACCCTGATTCGTTTTAGTATTGTAAACAACGAACCACCCCTTTTGCACCTCACAGCTTCTCCCGCTCCTTTCAATAAAATGATACCCCTCATCCGTCAGCATCGAATATTTCAATACATATTCCTTTTCCCACCTGCTGTCAGCCGTTATCAAAATATAATCCTTCAACTCACCCTTAAGCTTCTTACTAAAAGGCAAACCCACCGCCGTCGCAATATCATTCTTCGATTTCCCCTCCCATGGAAACATATAAAATAAATCAGCATAGGCCTCCGCCCCAGGCCCCTCACCTGGATACCCGCAGCAGGCAATTATCAATACCAGAAAAAAAATCCCGAACACAAATTTACAATGCCGCATCTTTAAAACCCCTGAAAATATTAATAACACCGC
>CAZRMB010000236.1:1650-4011 GCA_964600925.1 uncultured Syntrophomonas sp. | reverse complement strand
GTTCTTCATCCGGTTTCAGGAATTTGCGGCATACTTTATCACCGGCAATGACCTGTATCCATTCAATAAAATGTTTCTCCATCATCGGATGAGGTACCTCGCCAACTTTCACCTTGATTCCTCCGTCGACTTTTTCAATGACCGGAATATGCTTTTCATAAGCTGCTTCCACCGTATTTTCTTCCTGTAATTTCATCGGCTGGCCACAGCAAACCAGCTCTCCCTTGCCTTCATGGAGGACTTCAACAATGTTTCCGCAGATTTCGCACTTATAAACACCTAATTTTTTCGCCATTATGAACACCTCCCATTTATTTTGCTAATAAAAGCATACCCAATCGCATTCTTTTAAGTCAAGGCAAATTATTGCACATGGCAGGCCTGTTTTCTTTAGTTTAAGGAGCAAAAACGTGCCTGACGCGTCGATTAAATGTTATACTGAAATCCATAAAATATTTTTCTTATGGAGTTGAGAGAAATGAAATATTTGCTGCTGCTGGCTGATGGTATGGCTGATTATAAATATGACATTCTTGATGGAAAAACGGTGCTGCAATATGCGCATACTCCCAATATGGACAAACTGGCGCCTTTATCGCAGTTGGGCACCGCGCGCACTGTACCGGAAGGGTATCCCCCCGGCAGTGACGTGGCCAATCTGGCGGTTATGGGTTATGATCCGCGGCGTTATTATACCGGGCGTTCTCCCCTTGAGGCAGTCAGCCTGGGCGTTATGATGGACGATCAGGATCTGAGCCTGCGCTGCAATCTGGTCACCCTATCATCAGAAGAGAATTATGCTGACAAAGTTATGCTGGATTACAGTGCCGGGGAGATCAGTTCCGCTGAATCCGCTCAACTGATTGACGCGGTCAGATCGGCTCTGGGCAACGCTGCGTTCAATTTCCATGCCGGCATCAGCTATCGGCATTTGCTTTTATGGAAAAATGCGCTGGGCAAATCGCTGCAGCTAACGCCTCCTCATGATATTTCCGACCGAAAAATAGGCGCTCACCTTCCGCAAGGAAGCGACGCTCAGGTTCTGCTGCAACTAATGCAAGCCAGCCAGGCGGTTTTGGCTCAGCACCCGGTCAATCTGGCCAGAATCGAGAAAGGGCTCAATCCTGCCAACTCCATCTGGCTGTGGGGTGAAGGAAGCCGGCCGGCCATGGACAGTTTTGCCTCCAAATATGGATTGCAGGGATCGGTGGTTTGTGCGGTCGATCTGGTCAAAGGACTGGGCATCTGTGCCGGACTCACCCCGGTCCAGGTGGAAGGTGCCACCGGGGCGATCAAAACCAACTTTGCCGGCAAAGCCAGAGCGGCATTGGATGAATTGAAACGGGGTCAGGATTTTGTTTATCTGCATATCGAGTCGCCTGACGAAGCGGGTCATCAAGGTGATATGGAAGCTAAAATTTGGGCCATCGAACAGATCGACCAGCATGTGTTGGGTTTGATTCTGAATGAAATGGATGACTTTGACGATCTGCGGCTGTTAATCATGCCCGATCATCCTACTCCCATTACGATAAAAACTCACAGCTCCGATCCGGTTCCTTTTATGCTCTACGAAAAAAACCACCCTCGCACTTCTTCCGCCCGGCAGTTCAATGAAATCACTGCCGGAGAGGGAATCTACTTTGAGGATGGTTATAAATTGATGGATTATTTTATTAACGGTTCCGACCAATAAGTTATTGCCGGTCCAATAATTTTATTACGGTGTTTTTCATTTCCTCCCGGCTGGTGCTGGTCTGGTGTAAAACAGGTTTTTGCTCCAGTTCCTTGATGACAGCCGGGATTTCTATGCCGGTATGCTGTGAAAGCATGGCCATGATCTCGAACTCACTTTTGCCTTGCAGCGCTTCCGTTCCCAGCAGTGCCTCAGCCACACTCGGGGCAAATTTGAACGGACTGGCGGTGGAAGCGATAATGGTTGGGGTCATATCACCACTCAGCTCGGTATAGCGATGGTAAACGCACCAGGCTACGGCTGTATGAGTATCCAACAGGTAATGATATTTTTCCCAGACATGTTTGATCGAATTCATCGTTTCGCGGTCACTGCTGTGATCCGCCCAGAACAACCGCTGGATTTTCTCCAGTACGGCTTCGTCCACCTGATAGCTGCCTTCATTTTTAAGCTGCTCCATCCATTGCCCTACTTTTTCCGCATCGTGATTGGTCATTTCATAGAGCAGTCTCTCCAGATTGGAGGAGATAAGAATGTCCATGGAGGGAGAAATGGTGCGATAAAATTTCCGGTTGCGATCATAACGTCCGCTGCGGATGAACTCGGTCAGAACGTTGTTGGCATTGGATGCGCAAATCAGTTTGTGAATGGGAATCCCCATTCTC
>CAZRMB010000236.1:0-1550 GCA_964600925.1 uncultured Syntrophomonas sp. | reverse complement strand
AACGTTGTTGGCATTGGATGCGCAAATCAGTTTGTGAATGGGAATCCCCATTCTCGAGGCATAATAAGCAGCCAGTATATTGCCGAAATTGCCGGTAGGCACCACTACATTGATGGGATCGCCGGCTTTGATATGACCGTTATCACAAAGATCTGCATAGGCGGAAATGTAATAGACGATCTGCGGCAGCAGCCTTCCCCAGTTGATCGAATTGGCGGATGACATGCTGAGTCCTTTTTGAGCCAGCTCGCTGATAAACTGCTGATCCGCAAAGATTTGTTTCACTCCGCTCTGGGCATCGTCAAAGTTGCCTTCCACCGAGGCCACATATACATTGTTGCCCTGCTGGGTTATCATCTGCCGTTTCTGAATCTGGCTGACTCCGTCACGGGGATAAAACACCACGATTTTGGTGCCCGGTACGTCCTGGAATCCTGCCAGGGCAGCTTTGCCGGTATCGCCGGAAGTAGCCACCAGGATCAGTATCTCCCCGGTTTCATTGGTTTTTTTGGCACTGTATGTCATCAGGTGCGGCAGGATCTGCAGTGCCATATCTTTAAAAGCCTGGGTAGGCCCATGCCATAGTTCCTGGATGAAAATATTTTTGTTCAACTGATGCAAGGGAGCAATGGCTGTATGATCAAAAGCGGCATGATTGTAGGCCGAAAAAACGCAGTTGGCTATTTCATTGGCGGTGAAATCATCCAAATAATGAGACATTACCGTACAGGCACGGGTTTGATAATCCTGCTTCTGCATATCAATAATATCCTGGAGCTTCAATACGGGAATATAATCAGGGACAAACAGTCCGCCGTCAGGAGCTATACCCATTTTCACAGCATCCGCTGCAGAAATTGACTTATGCTCTCCTCTGCTGCTTTGATATTTCACTAATCTGACCTCCAGTTTAAGCCTTTTCACCGGTTACAGTGGGTATGGCGGCTAAGATTCTATTTAATATACCACATCCAATTCCATAAATTAAATATTATTAATGAAATATGGCATTTTCCTTAAATCATTTATTTGTCGTTTTTAATTTAACCTGGATTGGTATAATAAGATTGGATGGCAGACAAAAGCTGATCCGGGAGGGAGTCTTTCATGGGACAATTTATTGCTTTTATTCTTGTCTTGATAATTGCCAAGCTGGTCGTGGATCAGGCTAAAAATCAACTGAACCGCCATAAGAGCAACCAAAAGAACGGTGAAGTAATCGACATCAGTGATTCTTGGGTGGATACCAGCAGTTTGCCTTACCAAAAGAAAGCTCAGGTAATGAACCCGCGGGAAATAGCTTTTTATCATAGTCTGGACGAAGTATTGAACGATTCTGATTACATTATTGCTCCGCATTTGCATATGTCGGAACTGATTGCCCTGACTGATAATTCCCGTCAGCAGGAATACCTGCAGCGTTTGAAAGAACGCAGCCTCGATCTTGTCATTTTGGAAGCCAATACTTTCCGCCCGATGCTGGTGATTAATTTTATTGACGACGAGGCTGGTCGAAAGCAGCAGTTGTCCAATAATTTCACTGCCAAGGC
>CAZRMB010000235.1:0-4014 GCA_964600925.1 uncultured Syntrophomonas sp. | reverse complement strand
CTAGCATCTTACATAGTGCTGCCTTGATTTCCACAGTACTGGGGATTCTCGGCGAATGGATGTCATAAACACCCGGACCGACTTCCGTTTTAAATCCGACCTGATTCAATGCATTAATGATTGCAAGAACTGAACGCGAAGCCTCGAAGGTAATAACATCCGCATCCATATCATCGATATCCCTGATAATATCGCAGAATTCGCTGTAACACATATGGGTATGAATTTGAGTCTGGGCTTTAACGCCGCTGTGAACCAGCCTGAAGGCAGGAATCGCCCAGTCCAGGTATTCGCTGTGCCAGTCGCTTTTTCTCAGCGGCAGTTTTTCACGAAGAGCGGCTTCATCAATCTGAATAATTTTTATGCCGTTGGCTTCAAGATCAAGCACCTCCGCCCTGATGGCCAAAGCAATCTGCAAGGCGGATTCCTGCAAGGAAATGTCCTCGCGGGGAAACGACCAGTTGAAAATTGTGACCGGACCGGTAAGCATCCCTTTCATGTATTTCCTGGTAAGCGATTGCGCGTATACGATATAATCGACCGTCATTGGCTTAGAACGGGAAATATCCCCCCATACAATAGGCGGTTTAACGCATCTGGTACCGTAAGACTGCACCCATGCTTTTTCGGTGAAAAGGAACCCCTCCAGGCATTCACCAAAATATTCAACCATATCGTTACGCTCAAATTCGCCGTGAACAAGTAGATCAAGTCCAATTTTCTCCTGCAGCGCAACACATTCCGCAATTTTCTCTTTATTGAATTCAATGTATTGCTTTAAGGTGATTTTACCGTTTTTAAAACTGGATCGGTTCGCTTTGACCTCCGCCGTCTGCGGGAAAGAACCGATGGTGGTGGTCGGTAACAACGGCAGATTGAATACCTCCTTCTGGATCTTTTCACGTTCATAAAATGCAGGGTATCTGATAAAATCCTCATGGGAAAGTGAGGAAACCGCAGATTGCACGGAGGCGTCCGGGTTAAACCTGCTTTCTTTGAAAAGATTGATGTTTTCAATGTATTCAGGAATCTCTGCAGGATTGTCGCTCTCTGTAATCTTCTTCAGGGCGGCCAGCTCCGCCAGCTTTTCCTCCGCAAAAGCAAAATGCTTTTTATTATCATCAGATAGGGAACTCTCATTTATTAAAGTATATGGAACGTGCAGCAGCGAACAGGAGGTACCCAAAACAATATTGGCACTTGTTTTTCTCAATTCATCGAGGATACGCAGCGTCCGGTCATAGTTATTGCGCCAGATATTTTTACCGTTGATTACACCGGCAAAAAGGATTTTATCTGCTGGGAAACCAAATCGTTTTACCAGTTCCAGCGTATTATTACCCTCGATAAAGTCGAGTCCTATACCATCAAACGGCAGGGAGGCAACCTCCTGGCAACAGTCACGTATGTCGCCAAAATAGGTTTGTAAAAGCACCTTGGTACTGCCTTTTGCCAGAAGAATTTCGCTGTAGAGTTTATTTAAAATAATAATGTCATCTGCGGTTAAGTCCATAACCAGTGACGGCTCGTCAAACTGTATACAGTCCGCGCCCAAATCATTAAATTTTTTAAGAATCTCCGAGTATGCCCTGATAGTGTCCGGGAGGAAATCACCCGGTGTTTTATGGCCGGTAAATTTGGCGAGTTTTAAAAAGGTAAATGCTCCGATGACAACTGGTTTGGTCCCAATTCCCAGGTTCTTCGCTTCCAAGAATTCATCAAACGGCTTGGTTCCAACCAGGGATAGCTTGGTATCGTCCTCAATCTCCGGTACTATATAATGGTAATTGGTATTGAACCATTTTTTCATTGCCAGCGCCTTTACATCACCTTTTACGCCCTGATAACCTCTCGCCATGGCAAAATATTCATCAAGACTATCAAGCCGTAAATCGCTGTAGCGTTTGGGAACCACATTAAGTAAAGCTGCGGTATCCAGCATATTGTCATAAAAAGAAAAATCATTTGATGGTATATAATCAATACCATTTTCAATTTGAGTTTGCCAATGTGTTTTCCTGAGAAGGGCAGCTGCGTCTTGAAGCTCTGCTTTTGATAAAACGCCTTCAAAATACTTCTCTGTTGCAAATTTTAATTCGCGTAAGGTCCCTACTCTGGGGTAACCAATTATTGCTGTTTTCATGATAGCTTTCACCTTTCACTATATAATGGCAAGAGTATACCATGAGATTTTAGATATAGTGTAATACTTGATTTATGTGCCTTGCTATAGTTATAAACTATAGCAAGGCACATACTACGGTAAGCCGATTTGCCTCCCTATCAAAAATTGTTGCTCCTTTGGGACACGCAATCTTGCTGATCCTGCTGAAGAAAGCTCACAATCAGGTTACGAATCGCCTCTCGGGCCACTTCCGAATTCGCCCCTCCGCTTAATACCATCAACACGGGACGTTCACCGGCCAGCGCACGAATTCTTTTTCCTAAGAAAGAGTAGGCAGCCTGGCTGAGATTACAGGGGCCGTAGTCCTGACGGTGAGAATCATGGCCAAAGATAAGGATCAGGAACTCAAAGGACCAATCCCTTCCCAGGACATCATTCAAGGTATTAATAAAAAAAGCATCGTCCGCTGCGCCAATGCCGTAATCGTAGTTGTTCCATACCGGGTTTTCATTAGTGACAAATCCAGTATGAAGGTTGATGTGGATTACTTCCGGGTCGCCGCCCAGCAGGTCGCGGGTACCGTCACCAAAATGAGGATCAACGTCCAGCACCATAATCCTACCCACCCCCAGTTCCCGTAACCGCGATACAGCCATGGCTACATCGTTAAAGAAGCAAAACCCCCAGCAGCTGTTCCGGCTGGCATGATGGCCGGCAGCCCCAACAAAACAGAAGGCCATATTCAATTCTCCGCTTTGAAGCTTCTCAGCGGCTTCCACCACCCCCGCTGCCGATAAAATGGCAGTATCATATTCCCCTTCCACTTTCACATCCAGAATTAAAGAAGGGGTATGGGTTACTTTTAGCAGCCTCAAGGTGTCCTCGCATACCCGAGGGGTATACAACCTAGCCTGCCCGGATGAGATCAAGTCCTGCAGACTTTGAAAGCCCGGCTCCAACCGGTCCCGGAGGATGTAATATCCCTCCCGGGCAAAATCTTCATGATAGAAAATACCTGCCTTCACGCACCTTCACCCCGCTTTTTTGTCTAATATTCCATCCATCCGGTTCCCATTCCTGTAGGGGAAAAATAAATTATGTTAGATGAGACAAGGGGGCAGTAGGGTTGCTCTTCATCATTGCCCCTATCTTCTGAAGAGACAAGAGTATAAGATTATGAGTTTTACGTATCAATATTCTTGTTATGCAGCTTGATACTGGCATAAGAACCAAATAATATGGCCTTATCCACAGGAATCTCCTGTCTTATTCTCTACATATTTTTCTATGCCGAAGCGAACTGCTTCAGGGATATTAACCATACGAACACCTCCTCTGTATGGTTATTGTTGCTCTGGCCTGCGCTTCCTGTATTTTTGATTTTTACTGTTCGGCTTATCAGGAAGCGTCATCTCAATTAGCTGGGAGTTCAAAGCAGGCTGCAAATACGTTTTTCGGAAGGCCGGACGATTCTTTAGTCCCATACGCGCCATGATTTCGCCAGCAGATAGTTCATCATTACCCAGCTTATCTAAGAATAGCTGAATATGCAGGCTGACTTTTCCGGTAGGTATTTGATCGCGTTCAATCTCTATAAGTATGTCGAGGATTGCTTGCAGCAAAAACTCCATAAACGGTGTGGCATTAGCAATTCTGTCCGCTTCTCTAAGAGCGTCGTAATAGACGCCCTGCTTTTCCCGTATGACTGTTTCTACAGGTATCCACGCAAATATTGGCTTCCATTGGTATAGTAGAAGAGTATTCCACATTCTTCCCATGCGGCCATTCCCATCTGCAAAGGGATGGATAAACTCAAATTCATAATGGAATACGCAGCCTTTAATCAGCGGGTGCGCCTTTGCGGTTTCTGTCCAATGCAGAAGGTTGGC
>CAZRMB010000234.1:0-4016 GCA_964600925.1 uncultured Syntrophomonas sp. | reverse complement strand
GAAATACCGCTTTTATGATGGCTTATGGATACCGTGAAAAATTTGAATCTGATGCCAACAGGGTGAAATATTACGCCATCGAATCCGGCAGGGCAGCCCTAAAGTCCTTTATTGTCGGTTCGAATATGGTAAACAAGGAAACAATCTTGCTTGCTGCAGCCCAGGCTGCGTATATCACAACATTAATTCAGTTGAATGCTTTAAACTCTTTTAATCTTTTTGACGAAAAAGAGGATATTACTCAATACCAATTCCCGGAACCGCCCCATTCTTCTCTTAACCGCCTCTCAAAACTTCTCAACGGCACTTTGTATTATTTAAAAAATATTCACAACCTAACCCAAAAATAGTTCAACTATAAACTTTCAACTCTTGTCCTCCTCATTCCCTTAATACCCCATTTAATTAATTGCTAACTTCCAACCTGCATCCTCCTAACAGCCTTTAGCCTAATAGCCTAAATTTAAACTTTCATCTAACCTTCCAACATTTCTAAATATTTCCTACTTTTATCCTTTCTAATTTTTTTTTAATTCTGACTTTATATCCGCAGTAGCGGACTGCAATCTGAACTAACATGCCCCACTCCTGGAACGAAATCCGATCCCGTGCCATAGCCTTTAGCAAGGAGTGGGAAACTGCATCCTCCGAAGACGCAGAAGCAAAATCATTCTGGGATAAATTCTTTGAGGTTTTTGGTATTAGTCGTCGCAGGGTTGCCACCTTTGAGCAGCCGGTAAAACGATTAGACGAAAGCACTGGGTATATCGACCTGCTGTGGAAAGGTACGTTAATGGTCGAGCACAAATCCCGTGGCCGCAACCTCGATAAAGCCCTCATTCAGGCAAAAGAATATTTTCCCGGACTGCAGGAATTTGAGCTGCCCCGATATGTCCTTGTATCTGATTTTGCGCGTTTCCGGCTATATGATCTTGACGAAGGACATCATCACGAATTCGAACTCCGAGAATTTCACAAAAATGTAAAACTTTTCGGATTTATTGCCGGGTATCAGAAAAAAACGTTCAAAGAAGAAGATCACGTTAACATCAAAGCAGCCGAGGTGATGGGCCGCTTGCATGATAAGTTGAAAGAAGTGGGTTACGAAGGTCACAGCCTTGAACTGTACCTGGTACGTTTGCTTTTCTGTATGTTTGCTGATGACACCGGCATTTTTGACAAAGGTATTTTTAACGAATACCTCGACCTGAAAACTAATCCCGACGGCTCCGACCTCGGTATGCACATTGCCCAGATATTTTTCATCCTGAACACAGATAAAGACAAACGGCTCCGCAATCTCGACGAGAGCCTTGCACAGTTCCCCTATGTCAACGGTAAACTTTTTGAAGAAGTCCTTCCCCCGGCATCCTTCGACAGCAAAATGCGGACGCTTTTGCTTGAATGTTGCTCATTGGATTGGAGCCTCATATCCCCGGCCATATTTGGCTCCCTGTTCCAGAGTGTCATGAATCCTGCCGAACGCCGCAACCTTGGCGCACATTACACTTCCGAGAAAAACATTCTGAAAATCATCAAACCCTTGTTCCTCGACGACCTCTGCCAAGAATTTGAATCGGTAAAGGACAATAAGAACAAGTTGCTGAGGTTTCATGAGAAAATTTCAGCACTGCGCTTCCTCGACCCCGCCTGTGGTTGTGGAAACTTTCTCATTATTGCATATCGCGAACTGCGTTTGCTCGAAATAGAGATCATCAAAGCCCTGCAGAAAGGCCAGCAGGTCATTGATATTGAAAACCTCGTAAAATTGAATGTCGATAGGTATTATGGAATAGAATACGAGGAATTTCCGGCACAGATAGCCCAGGTTGCTATGTGGCTTATAGATCACCAGATGAATCAGCGTGTAAGTGATGAATTTGGTGAGTATTTCCTGCGTTTACCCCTCCGCAAAAGTGCTGTTATCGTTTGCGCCAACTCTCTGCATACCGACTGGCACAGCCTTATTGATCCTGTCCCGTTTGAGAAACGCGAGCAACGCTTTGATTTTATTTTTGGAAATCCTCCTTTTGTAGGTAAGCAAATGCAGAACCAAAGTCAAAAGAACGACATGGAAATGATTTTTGCGGGTGTAAAAGGTGCTGGAGTTATAGATTATGTTGCCTGTTGGTACATAAAAGCAGCACAGTACCTGCAGCAATATTCTCAGGCAGATGTGCTACCAAATCCTAATCAGGAACCTACAAGAGTTGCTTTTGTGTCTACAAATTCCATTTCTCAGGGTGAGCAGGTTGGTATATTGTGGAATGAGCTTTTCAATAAATACAAAATAAAAATTCATTTCGCTCACCATACGTTTAAATGGGGCAACGAAGCCCGCGGAAAAGCAGCGGTGCATGTTGTTATCATTGGCTTTTCGAATTTTGATATAAAAGAAAAACATATTTACGAATACGAGGACATCAAAGGAGAACCCCACGAATTAAAATGCAATAATATCAATCCTTTTCTTGTTGCTGGGAATGATTTATTTCTTGTTAAAAGACGAACCCCGATCTGTTCTGTGCCTGAAATAAGTTTTGGCAGCATGCCTAATGATGGAGGTTTTTTGATATTAAGCGACAAAGAAAAGACAGAATTATTAAGTACAGAAGCTGATGCTGAAAAATTCATAAGACCGTTATTAAGTGCATGGGAATTTATTAATGGCGAAAATAGATGGTGTTTTTGGCTCAAAGACTATAAACCGGAAGAACTCCGTTCCAGTCCCGCCGTTGTAGACAGAATTAACAAAGTAAAAGATTATCGAAGTAAAAGTACAAGAGTGGCGACAAAAAAACTGGCTGTATTTCCTTCTTTATTTGGTGAGGATCGGCAGCCAAAAACAAATTATATTTTAATTCCCCGTCATTCCTCAGAGAATAGAACTTATATTCCTTTTGGTTATTTCCAACCCTATTATATTGCCAGTGATAGTTGCCTTTTTATAGCTGACGTATCCACTTATCATTTTGGAGTAATTCACTCTATAATGCACATGGCTTGGATAAAACAAGTTTGTGGACGATTAGAAAGTCGTTTTCGCTATTCAAACGAGATAGTTTACAACAATTTCCCTTGGCCCGAAAATCCTACGGATAAGCAGATAGAAATCATTGAAAAAGCAGCACAAAAGGTTCTCGATGTCAGGGCTGAATTTCCCAACAGCAGCTTAGCCGATCTGTACGATCCGCTAACCATGCCCCCGTCGCTCATCAAAGCCCACAACGAACTCGACAAAGCCGTTGACCTCTGTTACCGCCCTCAGCCATTCATCAACGAAACCAAACGCATAGAATTCCTTTTCGAGTTGTATGAGAAATACACGGCGGGGATGTTTGGGGAAGTTTTAAAGAAAAAAAGAAAAACAAAAAATGAGGAAGCGTCCACATAATTGCTGCAACTAGGCAACTGGATATTCTGTGCAAAGTAGACCGCCTATTCTGTAATAAACATGTCCACCAAAATGGAATCTATAATTGAATACTTTTGACTACTTTTTTTCATTAATCCAAATTTGTTCACAATAAAATTATGGTCAATTGATCCTTCTTATTTTTATGACATTATTATACATCGTGTTTGGTGTACCCCCACAAGAACATGGCTTCCAATAAGCTTCTGCTTTTATCCATCCTGATGGTATTTCCTGCCCCGCACAAATAAAGATTTCAGCACCAACTGGTCTGTTATCATATCGCTCAATTAAAATCATATTATTATATCTGGTCCCGGGTATGGAGCCACAAGACCCTGGACTCCATTTGCTGTCAGTTTGTATCCATCCCTTTGGTATTTCACTTCCGGAACAAATCCATTTTGTTTCAGTTTGCAAGCAGGAAGGATCAAAAACTGATGATGTATGTATTTTGTGTTTTTGATTATGTATCCCAAAAACCCTAACTGTATGAAACAATATTGTTATGTTTAAAATAACAAATAATACAGGAAAATAAAGATTAATTCTTGTTTGCATTTTGAGTTCCTCCATTTAAATTATTATTAAATTAATTTAT
>CAZRMB010000233.1:0-4023 GCA_964600925.1 uncultured Syntrophomonas sp. | reverse complement strand
AAATGTAACCCCAGGTCGGCAAGAATCTTCGCCACTTCTTTCATTGATTTCCCCTCAAGATCCGGAACAGTCACTTCGGCTTCAGCATTTTCCCCGGAGTAAGGCGAAAGATAAAGAATAATCTGTGAGCCTCGGGCTATTTTTGTCTGGGCCTTGGGCGTTTGCTGCCAGACCAGGTTGCCTTCCCCTTCTACTTTGGCATTTAAACCCCGGTTATTAAGACTGCTTAAAGCATCAGGCAACGGCAGATTAACCAGATCAGGAACCAGAACGGTATCTGCCGAGTTTTCCTCCGTCCCGGTCAGATTAGCTTCCCCGCGTAAAGGAACATTCAGATATCGCAATGAATCCTTCAAAATCTCCCGCACCCCAGGAGCAGCTACTGTCCCTCCATAATAAGGATATCCCTGGGGAGCATCCACAACGATGATACATACCAGTTTGGGATCGTCTGCCGGCGCAAAGCCGACAAAAGAAGATACATATTCCCCTTCCATGTAGCCTCCACCAGGTTTTATTTTTTGTGCTGTTCCAGTCTTGCCGCCAACCCGATAGCCTTCGATGAAGGCATTTTTACCGGTACCCTGGGTGACTTCTCCTTCCAAAATCAAGCATAACTTTTTGGCAGTTTCTTCAGAAATAATCCTTTTTATCATTTGCGGTTCATTCTTCTTTATTACTTTGCCATTATTATCGACAGCTTCTTTCAATAAATATGGTTTCATTAATTTTCCCCCATTTGCCACTGCTGATACGGCAGTTACAAGCTGAATGGGCGTAACCGCATTGGCCTGCCCCATAGCCATAGTAGCAAGATCCAACTGCGTGGCACGGCTTTGCGGAACCAATATGCCATCGGCTTCGCCGGGTAAATCAATATTGGTCTTTCGTCCGAATCCAAATCCATTCAGATACTGGTAGTATTTTTCCAGGCCCAACGCCAAGCCGACGTGGACGAAGCCTACGTTACAAGAGTTTTCAACGATCTGCGCAAAGGTTTGATCACCATGTGCCTTGTTGTTGGCACAACCGATGCTGTTCTTGCCTACTTTTACATATCCGGGACAGAAGAATCGACTGCTATCATTCACAACGTTTTCTTCCAAAGCCATGGCAGCGGTAGTAATCTTCATGGTTGATCCGGGCTCATATGCATCATTTATGGCAAAATTGCGGCGGTTTTCCACAGGAGATTGACTATAATTATTGGGATTAAATGTAGGCCGTGATGACATCGCCAGGATGGCCCCCGTAGTCGGATCCATTACGATAGCGGCCGCTCGTTTGGCTTTGTATTCTTTAAAGGCTTTGTCAAGTTCACGTTCAGTAATATACTGAATCGTTTCATCCAATGTCAGTGTCAAATTGGCACCGTCAACCGGGGCAATGTATTTGTGCATTGCTTCCGGAATATTGGCTCCGGCTGCATCATGTTCAATGATTATGCGACCTTTTTGACCACCCACCAGTTTGTTGTAGAAATTATCGATACCTTCCAGACCAGTGTTGTCTGTACCGGAAATACCCAGAATATGACTGGCCAGCGTACCGCGGGGATAAAAACGCCGGCTTTCCTCCGTTAACCCTATTCCCGAAAGTTCCAGGTCTCTTATTTTTTGGGCTGCAGTTGGGCTGATCTGGCGTTTAACCCATTCAAATGAACTGGCGCGGGTAATCCGTTTAAAAAGATCATTTTCATCCATATCCAGGATTTGCGCCAATTGCCGGGCAATCTGCTCGGCTTGCTTGGATTTGTTTATTTCGGCAGGAATAGCATAGACAGAATCAGTACTTATAGAAATGGCTAATTCACGGCCGTTGCGGTCAGCTATAACCCCTCGTTTGGCTTCGACCGGGACGTCACGCATTCGGTTCTGGGTGGCTTTGGCAGACAATTCAGCACCCTTAACAAATTGAACCCAAAATATTCTTGTTCCCAAGGCCAGAAACATCACGATAAATAATAAAAAAAGCGCCAAGATACGCTTTCTTACCAGCAAACCAGTAGTTTGCATATTCAGTCCACCTCATTTAAGCATATTCTAAAGACTGTTTTGGGCTAGATGAGATAAGCTGGTATAGATTTTATGTAAAGGCTTTTCACTCAGGTTGGTGGTCTCTTTGCGACTGGCTACCTGAACGGGCTGCGATTCAACCTTCACCGCTATCGAATTATTCAGATCTGCTCTTTGCATGCCCAATTCAGTAACAGCAATCTTCTCAATTCTGGAAAGTGAACTGAAACTGGCAATTTGATATTCCAGACGATGATTGGCTGTGGTTAGTTTGTTTATATCTTTGTTTAAATTCTCAATTTCATAACCCAGACTGGCACTTTTGGCACATAAAAATACCAACAAGATAGCATAACCAAAAAGAAGCAACCCGCATTTAACAACGATCTTGCGGTGTTGATTGGTTCTGGTTTTTACAACTGTTCTAACCCGAGGTTCAACGACTGATGATTCAGCCTTTTCCTGCCATGAATTCGAATAATCGTAGGCCACCTGTTGCATATTATTAAACCCCCCTAATATTTAGAACTATAATTTGCGTGCTGCTCGAAGTTTGGCACTTCGCGAGCGCGGATTTGACTCGCATTCTTCACTGCCGGCGATGATGGGCTTGCGGCTTAAAATCTCCAATTCGGCGTGATGGTCGCAAACACATATGGGTAACTGAGGAGGACAAATACATTCCCGGGCTTTTTCCTGCATAAATTTTTTCACGATTCGGTCCTCGAGGGAATGAAACGTTATAACACAAAGTCTTCCTCCGGGATAAAGGCGGTCAACTGCCTGGGGCAAGACCTCCAGCAGGGCATCCAGTTCTCCGTTGACCTCGATTCGCAAAGCTTGAAAGGTTTTCCGGGCGGGATGTTTTTCCCGGCGATAACTGGCGGGGACAGAAGTCTGAATAATTCCCACCAGTTCCATGGTGCTCTCAATTGGAGATTGCTTGCGACGATTTATGATGGCCCGACTTATGGAACGGGCATATTTTTCTTCTCCAAAGCGAAACAGTATTTGGATCAGCTCATCTTCGCCATATTCGTTAACAACATCGCGCGCGCTGAGACTCTGTTCGCGGTTCATGCGCATATCCAAAGCGGCGTCTTCATGAAAACTGAAGCCTCTTGCAGCTTCATCAAGCTGGAAGGATGATACGCCCAGATCCATCATGATGCCGTGCACTTTACCAATATTTATGCTGTCTAAAATATCATTTATCTTTCTGAAATCCCCATGTGCCAACTTTATATTAGGGAAGTCCAATGTTTTGCGGGTCTGTTCGAGAACGTCCAGATCTTTATCGATGCCTATCAGGCAAGCATCCGGCTCCAATTTTTCGGCCAGATAGCGCAGATGGCCTCCGCCTCCCAGGGTACAATCAACATAAATGCCGTGAGGGTCATTGAGCAGATGATCGATAGTCTCTGCCAGCAATACCGCCTGGTGCAACAATTATCACCCCTACAATCCTAAATCCACTAAACTTTCCGCATAAGATTCATACGAAGATGCAGCAGTTTGATTATAGGTTGCCCATATCGAACTTGACCAAATCTCGATTCTTGAACCAACCCCGATTATTATCAATTCTTTATCAATTTGTGCATATTCCCTTAAATTTTGGGGAAGAACCACTCTTCCCTGTTTGTCGGGTTCCAGTTCAGCGGCACCGGAAAAGAAAAAGCGGGTGAAGGAGCGTACATCAGTCCTGGTAAAAGGCAGGGAGCGAATTTTCTCTTCAATGACCTTCCACTCTTCCAACGGATAAATAAAAACGCAGTCGTCCAATCCCTTGGTCGCCACAAACCGCGTTCCCAATTCTTCGCGGAATCTGGCCGGGACAATAAACCTGGCTTTTATATCCAATGAATGCTGATATTCGCCTAAGAACATTCGTTCCGCTCCTCGCGAGGTTTTCTATGGGATTTTCATCCACATCTCTCCACATCTCTCCACTTTTTATAACTTCTAGTATTATTATATTTATCCTTCTTTGTGAATATTTTAACTT
>CAZRMB010000232.1:0-4030 GCA_964600925.1 uncultured Syntrophomonas sp. | reverse complement strand
ACGGCGGTAAAGCTCAGCAATCCGTTTTTTCGGGCCAGGTAGGTTAAATGGGTCAGCAATATGGTAGCGATTCCGTTTTTCTTGTAATGATCGCTGGTGGCAAAACTGACTTCGGCTGAGTAGTTGGTATTATCGACATAATACTGTCCCAGTCCTATGACTTTTTCTATTTCATCCTCCTGGATTACGGCTACAATCGATACCCCTTTGGCGTTGTCAACGGTAACGATATATTGCAGATTCTCATGGGAGACATATTTGAATCCTCTGAAAAATCTTGTGTACAAGCTTTGATCGGAAAGCGTATTAAAGAAATCTCTTATCCTGGGTTCGTCGCTGATTTTGATAGGCCGAAGCAGGAGCTCCAGTCCGGTTTTGGTTTCCCGGTGCGTTTCATACGACTCAATGTATTGGCCTCTGGGGCCGGGAACGATTCTCTGATCCTTATATATCAGGTTGCGCGCTTTGGCCTCTTCAATCAGCCAGGGCCTGAAATCGGGGTGGGCGATAGAGATCAGTTCCATCGCTCGCTCCCGCAGATTTTTGCCCTGCAGGTAGGCGATTCCGTACTCTGTAACGACATATTGGACATCGGCACGATGCAGGCTTACCCCGGAGCCTTCCAATAGGTTGGGCAGGATCTTGGAAACCTCTCCGTTCCTGGCAGTTGATTTCAAGGCGATGATCGTTTTCCCTTTCCTGGCCAGTGGTGTTGCCCGCATAAAATTGACAAAGCCGCTCATGCCGCTATAGAAAGCGTTGCCCAGTGATTCACTGGAAGCCTGCCCGGTCAGATCTATTTGCAGCACGGTATTTATGGCCGTCATATGATCGTGCTGGGCAATCGTCATGGGATTGTTTACGTAATCGATCCTTTTAAGCTCGATGGCGGGATTGTTGTTAATAAAATTATAGGTTGACTGCGTACCCATACAGTATGAACCAATCGTCTTGCCCTTGTTTATGGTTTTTTTGAGATTGTCGACCACCCCTTTTTTCATTAATTCTATCACCCCGTCGGTGAGAATCTCTGAATGCACGCCCAGGTTGTTTTTATTGCTTAAGCTGGGCAAAATTGAAAAGGGGATGTTTCCATAACCGATTTGAATCGTATCCCCGTCCCTGACAAGACTGGCGACATACTTGCCGATCTGGTCCACCACATCGCTTTCTTCTTTGGGATCGTACTCCGGCAATGGTTCATCATAAGGAATAATAAAATCAATGTCGTTTATATGAACGAATCCGTCCCCATGCACCTTGGGCATATTGGCATTTACCTGCGCGATCACCAGGTCGGCATTCTCTACTGCAGTTTTGGTCACATCAACACTGACCCCCAGACTTAAATAACCGTGCTCATCCGGTAATGACGTCTGGATCAGGGCGATATCAATCGGGAAATAATTGCGGTCAAACATCTCTGGTATCCTGGAGGTAAAAATAGGCGTGAAATCAGCATCACCCTTATTGATGGCCTCTCTGTTCAGATCTCCGATAAAACAGGAGGCAATACGAAAATTTTGTTGGTATTTTTTATAGAAATAGTTACTGTCATCAGGAAGAGTCCACACATAATATATATCGACATCGAAAAAAGCAGTGGGGTTCTTGTTTAGGAAATCCATCAATGATCTGACCAGATATCTTGGTTCGCCGGCCCCGGTTCCGATAAACACTTTGTTGCCGCGTTTAATATTTCTAAATACGTATTTTTCTGAGACAAATTTTTGGGGATATAATTCCTTTAGTTCATCTAATGGGTTTGATTTTTCATATAGGTTCACGATGATGCTCCTCCTTTGTTGCAAATAAATTACTCATACCGATTTGTTCTTTTTGAATTATCTTTGTAATATGAGAAAAGCAAGGTGAATATTTTGTTATAACTTGAAACGTTTGAATATTTTTTACTACCATTCTTTAATTTTTGATTTTTTAAATAACTCCATGCCTTTTGCTTTTACCAATTAATAGTATTTCTGATCAAATAATAGGTTATAATAATATTGAAAGATTTAATTTAAGGAAAGGGATCTTTGATGAACCCGAAAAATAATCATTTCAAAACCAATATCGGTCGTATTAAAACCCAATATGAAAAAGTAAAAGAAATCAATGCTGCCAGTCAGTCAGATCGCGATAAAATAACTGCTATTAACATCACACGAATATACTACCTGGCATTTATAGTAATGCCTCTTAGTGTGACTGAAATCCTTGTCTTTTGGCTGAACTCATCCCCATCAAGTGAAAATGAGAGCGTATGGAGAATGGGGATCATCATTACACATTCCGTATTATTGGTTCTGATGGCATTACTGGGAGGCAGTGCCTTTTACTTCAGAAACCACAAGACCAATCTGATGATGAAAGCGATTCAATACACCGCAATTACCACAACATTACTGGCTGGTGCGGTTATCACTTGCATTGATCAATTGGTCACCATCAACATATCCCCTTTTATTATCGCATGCAGCATTACCGGAGCCATCTTTTTAATCAGACCAATATATGCCGTAATGATAAATTCATTTACCTATATGATATTTTATTATGCTTTGAGCTTGGTTCAATTAGACCCTGGTTTATTGCTTTCCAACCGGGTGAATGGCTTGTTTGCGATTGGGGTGGGCTTTTGCCTCTCTTGTATTTTATGGCAAACGAATATCGTAAACCTTAAGCAAAAGCATTTTATCGCCTGTCAGCAAAAAGAACTGGAAGATAAAAACCTGCAACTTGAAAAACTTGCTTTTTACGATCCTTTGTGCGGTGTATTTAACCGGAGATATTTTGAAAAATATTTAAAACAGGAAATGGCAAGGATCAGCCGTTATGGAAATGAATCCTGTGTGGCCATTATAGATATTGATGATTTTAAAATAATCAATGACCGATACGGTCATCCTGCCGGGGATTATCTCCTGCAAAAAACGGTTGAAATAATAAGTAGCCATATCAGAAAGTCAGATATCCTTGCCCGTTGGGGCGGAGATGAATTTATTCTACTATTACCCAATACATCGCTGGATGCAGGTAAATTGGTCGGGGAAAAAATCAGGAACAATGTAGAGGCGAATACTTTTGTTATAGGCAATTATGAAATACGTACAACGATTAGCTTTGGCATATCATTAATCACTGCCAGCAGTAACAATGAGTTTGAGCAGAGCTATATTAACGCTGACAAGGCCTTATATCATGCCAAGCAAAACGGTAAAAACCGGATCGCAACCTATTAGTCCGCCTCAACATCGGATCACGATGCGGGATAAAATGTCTTCATCCAGGGTTTATCCCTTTTAATTCCCGGTTTATTGCCTCGCTCTGAGAAAATCTATCGCAGCCTCTTCGTTCAGAGGTGGGCTGAAAAGATATCCTTGCATCATGTCACAATCATGGTCGATCAAGTATTGCTTCTGCACTTCATGTTCAACGCCTTCAGCCACCACACAGTGTCCCAGCTTGTGGGCCATGGATATAATGTAGCCGGCGAGCCAGCGATGAATAGCCGGTTCCGAAATCGTCAACAATTTATATTTTTGCTGCCAAGTTAATTTCTCCCTTGTTCAAAGTCTTGTTCAATATGGACTAACAACTTCTATGTTTCTCTCTATTTTGACAGATATCCTCTATTATGGCTATATAATTAACCTCAGCTGGACTTGAATTATGAGGTATCCTACAATGATAGAAACGCATCAAAATATAATGGTACAAGGGAGTGTGCTATGTTGAAGATAGGATTTATTGGGTCCGGGGTTATGGGAAAGAGTATGGCTTTCAATCTGATGAAGGCAGGATTTTCATTAAATATTTATACCCGCACTAAAAGCAAAGCGGCTGAATTGATAGAGGAAGGGGCAGCCTGGATGGACAGCGCCGGTCAGGTAGCCGCAGCCTCAGATGTGATCATTACGATCGTAGGTTATCCCAAAGACGTGGAAGAGGTTTATTTGGGAGCAAACGGGATCATTGAAAATGCCAAAGCGGGTTCTGTTTTAATCGATATGACCACCTCTTCGCC
>CAZRMB010000231.1:0-4061 GCA_964600925.1 uncultured Syntrophomonas sp. | reverse complement strand
GACAAAAATCTTAACCAATTGAACTTATTCACGGATTATTCCGGACACTAGTGATCTGCCCTTTATTGTGGTTCATCTTCTTTCCTGGATGTTGAATGTACGCGAGTTGTTGCTCTGTCCTAAAAAAATCACCTTTGTTTGGCCGAAAGCATCGATTGATCTCATGACATGCTGCATGGTTACCTGGTAACTTCCGGGATTTATATCGGCAGGTATTCGCGCCCGAATCTGTCGGTCAGTAGAGGACTCAACCATCATCCTATGCAAACTGGTTACACCACCACTCACAGAAACAAGTGAGGGGTGCGATGTCACGGTTGTATTGGGCGCCCAAGCCAGGGCTGGCGGCACAAAGCTTACAGTAACATCAATCCAACCTCCGGGATATGCATTATTTGTATCAACCCCCTCTATAGTAAGATTCCATCGGCAGGGACGGTGTCCGATTGATGTTCTTTCATACTTCTTCCCATCCATCCGTTGGCTGCGGACTTCACACTCTCTCTGCATCATGCTGTATTTCAGCTCCTCAACCGATCCGCCTTTCACCGCAGGCGGCGGCGGTTGGGTTAAACTTACGTGAGGAATTACCACCAGGGCGAGACCTGCAAGCAGACTGGCTACCATTACTTTTACATGCAGCTTCATGACGACCTCCTCTCAAGGGATGCTGTTTAAAAGAGTTTATTGTTTATACGAATCGATGTTAATGCTGCAAATGCTGGCAGAGCGGCCTAAGATACCAACAAATATACATTAGGCTGAAGGGTGGCTGAAGCTTAGCGCATCTGTATGATACATCATAATTGGTGGAACCGCGATGTTTGTTCCAATCTATGGACTCAATAACCATGATCCCTAATATTATTGGATAACCCTAACCATTTTCGATCTGAGATTCTCAGGAACATCTTGCAGAAGAACAGCATTAATCCCAGGTTTTACGATCATGCTTGATTTCTGTGGTTTTAACTCAGGTGTTAATGGAGGCGTTGGGACCGTTGGACTGCTTGGGGGTGTAATTATAGGTGCCGGGAGATTTTGCTGTTCCAGATTAACATTAATATCGGTGTTATCGAGCGTCCACATTGCACCGGTCAGTGGATCTACAATAAGCCATCCTATCAGTCCGCCAAAGACAAAGTTCCCAAAAATGTACCAACCGCCCGGCTGTGTATCGACAGTTATAATCTGGTCGGTGAAATCTTGTTTAGAGATTTTTACCTTGTATGTCTTCCCACCAAAATATCCCCTCTTCTTTTCTAAGGAGACGACTGTTGGTGTTGTTCCAACAAATATCTTCGCTCCTGCCTCATCAGTCACACATACATCAGCGAGATCGGGAGTCGATTTGATATTAACCGCTTCGGGATTAGCCTTACCAAAAATTGTGGCACACCCAGAAAGGTTCACTATAAGCCCGAAAAACATTACCCAAATAATTATTTTCATCCTCATTTCACTATCCCCCTAATGTAATTGTGGGCACAGAATAACGGATCTGCCAAATGCGCTCTTATAGAATAATTACGTTGGAAATATGACGCCTATTACCTATTTGACATGGATTTCTGAATCGGGAGAAACTTGTTCATTCTTTTTTTTGCTTTCAGCAGGGCTTGGAGTATTAGCTTTTTTAACTTCAGTCCATCCCGTATCAGATTTTTCATCTAGAGTTATATGTTTGAGATCATATGAACAGGCAGCAAGAGATAAGCATAAAGTGGTAATTAAAAAGCAACTGATTTTCTTGATCATTCGTTAATCATCCTTTCCATAAGTTAAGAAATTTTTGCCAATAATAAAATTGTTTCTTTAACAATTTCTGGAATGGTTCTTTGTACTATGTTTGCTATTCTTGTTTCGAACACAAAATCTGGCCAAGCTATAGTTGTCAATTTATCATATGTAACAAATTTTCTTATGTAATACGAATCCTTATCAGGCACTTCTACTTTAACTTCAATTTTCAGTATCCCTATAACATCAGCAGACCAAAATCCCACCCATGGTTCGACAAATAATTGCCTTACATTTAAGGTCATATTCACGACTTCATTTTTCCGCGTATCTACTATATTAAACCCAGCTGCCTTAAGTTCCTGCTCAAAAGATTTCTTTAGCCAGTCCTCGATGTTTTCAGATAAATAAATCCGGGCCGTTTCCTGGCCGTATCCGTTTTTCTTTACGCCTATTGCTTTGGGCTCATTTTGAAATACAGGTTGATAATCAATTTTTGTAAATATTGCATATTTTCCAGAACTTTCGATTTTATTAAAAGAGGGCTGATATGATGGTGTAGGCATCGTATAGTTGGTCACAGCACAACCTGTTAAGAAAAAAAACATTACAGCTAGAAGGAGAAAGCTTTTTTTATGCATAATTTTACACCCCACTGAAAGAAAGCTTTTTTAATTCGTTTAAAAACCGGTCACGATAAATAATTCTATAATTATATACAATAATTATAGAATTATTTCCACTGCTAAACAAACTACGGAACTTATTCCAATTAAAAAACATAGTGACAAACACCACATCACCCCGAAAAACGTTCACGAAAATCTGAACCTTTCATCCCATACACAGTGAGGCTGTGTCGTAATTGCCATAATTGTCATTCCGAACGTACGTGAGGAATCTTGAAGATACCTTACTACATTCGAGACATGGATTTCTCGCTGCGCTTCGAAATGACATAAATGAGTTACGACAAAGTATCCATTGCAGGGAAACCAATTATTCACGGAAATGCATGAAGAACACGGATATTGATTCTCTTTGTTCAGAAAGTACGCAGGTAGGCGGCATTAGTTTTTCTTGACACTTGCATCTCTTGACCGCTATGTACTTTCGTCGCTTAAGAAAAGCTGTCGATACACAATAACATAAGGATGAGACCTGCAAAACCGTATTAAATTGCCTGTTTCGTCATTCCTGCGAAGGCAGGAATCCAGCAAAAAATGGTTTGGTTCCCCGTCTTCGCGGGGACGACGCCTGGATTCCGGAGGCACCGAGCATGCGCCCGGCTAAGAGCACGGAATGACATGCAGGGGAATTATGCAGGTCTCGGGATAACGGCCGAATGGAAATAACCCTCATTATAGTTTTAATCCTGCTTGCGGTTGTGCTTGTGCTGCAGATCTGGCAGTTGAAGAACAGCGCCATTGATCTTTCACCGCTTACCTCTAAACTGGATGCCTTGCAAAATCTTCAGGAAAGAACCGACCGCTCCATGCGAGATGAAATCGCCAAGTTTCGCGCCGAAATGCAAACCGGAGCTCATCAGGAAAGAGCGGAACTGACGCAGGCACTAAAATCTTTTGGCGATTCCGTAGAGGCGCGCATGGCGCAAAGCTCCGGCCTGCAGCACAGTCAGCTGGAAGGATTTGCCGCTCAACTGGCCGCGTTAACTACAACGAACGATCAAAAGATGGAAGCCGTGCGGCTGATTGTTGATGAAAAATTAAAACAAATTCAGGAAGACAACGCCCGCCAGCTCGACCGGATGCGCGAAACCGTTGATGAAAAGCTCCAGGGTACGCTGGAAAAAAGACTGGGCGAATCTTTCCAGCAGGTATCCGAACGCCTCGAACTGGTGCATCAGGGTTTGGGCGATATGCGCGCGCTGGCGGCGGATGTCGGAGACCTGGGAAAGGTTTTAAAGAACGTAAAACTGCGCGGGACCTGGGGTGAAGTGCAGTTGGGTGCGCTGCTCGAGGAAATGCTGGCCCCGGAACAATACGCCAAAAACGTCAGGATACACGAACATGGCGGTGAGCTGGTGGAATTCGCCATCAAACTCCCCGGCCACGGGGAGTTGCTTTCCGAGCATGTGTTGATCCCCGTTGATGCCAAATTTCCGGTCGAAGATTATTCGCGGCTTCTGGACGCCCAGGAAAAAGCCGATACCGCGGCGGCGGATGATGCGGCCAGGCAATTGGAAACCGCCATTAAAAAAGCGGCCCGGGACATCTCCCAAAAGTATCTGGCTCCCCCCCGAACAACTGATTTCGGGATTATGTTTTTGCCCTCCGAAGGACTTTACGCCGAAGTAATCC
>CAZRMB010000230.1:1306-4078 GCA_964600925.1 uncultured Syntrophomonas sp. | reverse complement strand
CAGAGAAGGACTTATTGTTCATTCTGATCGTGGCGTCCAATATGCCAGCAAGGAGTATCAAAAACTATTAAAGAAAAATGGCTTTATCTGCAGCATGAGCCGTAAAGGAAACTGCTATGATAACGCTCCCATGGAATCCTTCTGGGGCAAACTTAAGACGGAATGGCTCTACGGGAAACGCTTCAAAACCCGGGAACAAGCTAAACAAGCTGTATTTGAATATATTGAACTGTTTCATAACCGGAAAAGGCTACACTCAGCTATTGGCTATATAGCGCCATTGAAACTGAAAGATGTAGCATAATCTAAAAAATCAAAGCATCGAGTAGGAATTAGGTTTTCTTTGTGTCTACGGGTTCTGGGCAAGGTCATACAGCTATTCTCATCCAAAAAGAAAACTAAAGATACAACAGGGCCTCTTCACAATGAAGAGGCCCTCAAATATTCAATTTAACGCACATCCTCAAAGATGTACGAGGGTTTACATGGTGGAGGCGGGGGGAGTCGAACCCCCGTCCGAAAGTAAGACCAGTCCAGTATCTCCGAGCGCAGTCCGTGATTTGATTTCGCCAGCCGGACGCCCACGAACGAGCTTCCTTCGGCTATCCCCGATTGTTTTCCCCTTGAGGCCCCTCGAGAAAGAAGGCTTCAGGGTACCCTAACTAAGTGACGCCCTGCACCAGACCGTTAGGAAATCTGGCCGGACGAGCGGCTTAAGCCGCTAGTGCGAAGTTATCTTCTGCAGTTAGTTTGATTTTCACCTTTTTAACGAGCTGGCGACAACTCGGCTCGCTGCTCGACCCATCCTATCCCCCGTCGAAACCTTTACGCCCCCTTAAATAATTGGGCTAACTGCTCTAACATCATAATACCATGAGCTGACTTTGTCAGCAGGTATAATTAGGATTGATCAAATTTTAAATTTAATACGATTGGCTGCGGCTTTTCATTACTCTTTCGATATCGCGTTTGGCATCACGGTTGGCGATGTCTTCACGTTTATCATAATTCTTTTTACCTACCGCTACCGCCAGATCCATTTTGGCCAGGCCATTTTTAAAAAATATCTTGAGCGGGATCAGCGTATAACCGGATTCTTTTTGGATGCCCAGAAGTTTATTAATCTCAGCTTTATGCAGCAATAGTTTCTTGGGCCGCAGTGGTTCATGGTTGAACTGGTTGCCTTTCTCATAAGGACTGATATGGAAATTGTTCACCCATACTTCCCCGCCTTTGACGACCGCATAGGCGTCCTTGAGATTGCCTTTACCGGCTCGCAGAGATTTGACCTCGGTTCCAACCAGCACCATGCCTGCCTCATAAACGTCTTTTATATGATATTCATGCCGGGCTTTGCGGTTATCCACCACCGGCTTGATGCCTTCTTTTTTGCCCATCGGTCTCACCTCAATAAAACGGTATCGCAAAAGAAACCCTCGCCTCGGGTAGAATAATTTCTCCAAAGCCAGGGTGTATCTTCTTGTGCTACGTTATTATAATCCAGATATGCATTCTTGTCAATTTCATCCGGCCACAGGGCGCAGCGGCGGCCTACTAATAGACCAGTTCGAAGTCTATTTTGGCGGCATTTACGTCGACGCTGACCAGCTGCACCTGAACCTGATCACCGATGGCGTATATCTTGCCGTTGTGGGTGCCGGTCAGGGTATAGGCGCGGTCGTTAAAGATATAATAATCGTCGGCGATAGTTGATATATGCACCAGACCTTCAACTGTGTTGGGCAGCTCCACGAAAAATCCGAAGGACAGCACTGAGGAAATGCGGGCTTCAAAAACGTCACCAATGAACTGCTGCATATACTGGGCTTTTTTGATATCCATCAATTCTCTTTCGGCTTCTTCGGCTTTGGCTTCCTGCAGGGTAGATTGCTCCCCGTATTGGCCCATTCGGCTCTCCAGGAAAGATTTCTTTTTGCCATTCATTTTGCCTTCCAGAACCAGGGACAACACTCGATGAACAATCAAATCCGGATAACGCCGAATGGGACTGGTAAAGTGGCAATAATACTTGGATGCCAGGCCAAAGTGCCCCAGTGCCTGGTGGACATAGCGGGCATGTTTCATGGAACGCAGCACCATCAGGGAAATTACATTTTCCTGCGGCGAACCTTTAATGTCCTTTAAAATCTTTTGAAATACGTAAGGCGCTACCTTATTTTCCTGAATGGCGTAACCGAAAACGCCCAAAACTTTGTTTAGCTTGCTGAAGGATTCTCCTTCCGGTTTTTCATGCACGCGATAAAGGATGGGATTTTCCTGCCAGAACATATACTCGGCCACTGTTTCATTGGCCTTGATCATGAAGTCTTCGATCAGCATTTCCCCCACGCCGCGTTCAAAGAGTTTGATTTCAATGGGGAAACTGTTTTCATCAACAATCACTTTGCTTTCCGGAAAATCAAAGTCGAGCGCTCCCCGGCTGTTGCGTTCCTCCCGGATAATATCGGCCAGTTTTTTCATGAGCAGAAAATCATCAACCAGATCACGGTAGCGTTCTTTCATCTCCGGGTCATCATCGCTGATGATTTTGTTGACCGCCGTGTAGGTCATGCGTTCATTAACATGAATGACGGATTTGAAAATATCTTGTTTGAAAACCTTGCCTTTGTCATCGATGTCCATCATGCAGGTAATCGCCAGGCGGTCCTGCTGTGCAGTCAGACTGCAGATGCCGTTGGAGAGTTCCGTCGGCAGCATGGGTAAAACTTTATCGATCAGATAAACCGAAGTGCCGCGGGCAAATGCTTCCTT
>CAZRMB010000230.1:0-1206 GCA_964600925.1 uncultured Syntrophomonas sp. | reverse complement strand
GGAAATTGCTCCCGCAGTCCGTATTTTTTAATTATGATACGCAGTTCCACGCCCGGCTGCCCCTGCCGGCCAAAGACTTCTATAATGCTGCCTTCCGGGTATTTATTCTTATCCGGAAAGCTATTAATTTTAACCAGCACTTTATCGCCATTTTTAAGCTTTAATTTACTGCTCGGCTTGACGTTTATGGGATAGATCTGGCGTGGATCGTCAGGTATAACCTGCATGGCATGCTTGCCCTTTTCATATGTTCCCACCAGTTCCTGATTGGCTCTGGTAATGGCCCTGATCACTTCGCCCTCCGGGCGCTGCTCATCACTGGCCCGCTCTTGAATACGCACCAGCACACGATCTCCATGCATGGCGCCGTTCAGATTGCGCCCATATACGAAAATTTCCTGCACCCCGATTTGATCAGGGACTAAAATGCCGTAGCCGCGCTGGCTGAGTTTGATGATGCCCCGATAGATATTCATCATTTCCGGAAGGCCGTATTTATCACGTCTGGTACGTAAAATTTCGCCTTCTTTTTCCAGTTTGCCGATCAGCTCGCTGAAATGGGCTTCCTCTTCGTCTGTCAGTTGCAGCGCCTCGCGCAGATCGTTGTAGGACATAGGCCGGTAACTCTCCCGGCGCATATATTCAATTATTGTTTCACTATTTAACATTTGTGCCACCTTTTAAACTTTCATTGCATTATGGATTGTATATCCTTGCTATTACAATGTTTGCCGTTGCGGCGCCATTTTAAACTTAAAGCCCTATCTGGGCGGAAATCTTTTGCATGCTCTGCAGGGCGATTTCCAGGTATTGATCAAGTTCCAGGCCCAATTCCGCACAGCTCTTCATTTGCTCACGATTGGCTCCGCGGGCAAATGCTGTTTCCTTGAAACGTTTTTTCAGGGACTTTAGCTGCACCTCCGCCAGACTTTTATCAGGTCTGACCAGCGCCGCTGCCGTAATGAAACCGCTGACCGGATCAGCTGCCCAAAGGGTTTTGTCCAATAATGATATTCTTTCCAATCCGTGCATGTCATTATGCACTTTGACAGCTTGGACGATCTCAGCATCGATTCCGATTTCGGTCAGGATCTCCGCCCCCAGGATGGAATGACGGTGGGGGTCATCCGCCGTCACATCATAGTCAATATCATGTAAAAGTCCGGCCAGTCCGAATTTTTCAACATCCTCATGCAGATATTCGGC
>CAZRMB010000229.1:0-4082 GCA_964600925.1 uncultured Syntrophomonas sp. | reverse complement strand
GGATACGGCCACCGAAACCGATCACCCTTCCTGCCTGGCTGTGGATGGGGAAAATAACACGGCTGCGGAAACGGTCGAACATTTTGTCATCCTTTACGATCGACAGCCCTGATTTATCAAGCATTCCGCGGCTGTAACCATTGGCCAGCGCCAGTTTGGTAAAGCTCTCCCATTCATCGGGGCTGTAACCAAGCTGGAACTTAATGATGGTATCGTCGCTGAAGCCGCGGCCACGGAAATAGGACAATCCCACCGACTTGCCTTCGTCGGTATTGAGCAACTGCCCGGAAAAGAACTTTTGTGCAAATTCCGAAACAGCGAATAAGCCTTCGCGCTCCGATTTGGCTGCAATTTCTTCGGCTGATTCAGCCTCCTCCTGAACCTCGATATGGTATTTTTTTGCCAGGTAACGCAGCGCCTCAGGGTAAGTGAATTTTTCGTGTTCCATCACGAAATTCACGGCATTGCCGGCTTTGCCGCAGCCGAAGCATTTATAAATTCCTTTCACCGGCGACACCGAAAACGACGGGGTGCGTTCGCTGTGAAACGGACATAAGCCGATGAGGTTACTGCCACGCCGTTTCAGCGACACAAAATCACCCACCACCTCCTCTATGCGGACGGTATCCATGATAATGCCGATGGTGTCGTGAGGGATCATATTGTTTACAACCTTTCAGGAAAATTCCTCTTGCGGCAAAGGTAAAAATCGGAAACGAACGATCACTGATAGTTAATAAAAAGTATTCCCCCGCCATCGAGAAGAGACCCGTCGTAAAGCTCAATCACCCTGAATCCGGCTCTCCGGCTGAATTGCCTCACCTTTTCGCCTTCGGAATAATAGTTCAAACTTCCCGTTATGAAAAGCCTGTCCTCCCACACCCCGCAACAGCCGCCGAAAAAGCCGTTTGGAAAACCGGGAAGAATGATATCCCTGGGTGACACATATAGAACTTCCAGGTTGTTACTTATAAGCGCTTTTTCGATGCCGCGGTCGGATGTGATGAAATGATCGTCGCCAAGAGCGATAAGGTTGCAGCGGGTGTAAGCCTGGCGGATGGAGTACGGAGAACGGAGTATGGAGTACGGGGATGGGCGTAAGAAAGAATGAGAAGGTATAAAGGTTAATGTGGAGTTGAGGATTGAAGGATCGGTGACAGAAGTATTGTGAATCAGGTAATTGTCAGTGACAACTGCATTGTAGCGGGCGGTTCCAGGGTATTTGCTGCCAACGGGTTTTTCACCCGGAGTATAAGGTATGTTCCTGAATTTAAGTTGCAGGAGGAATTCTGCCGGGGTGTTGGGTGCAACAATCAACCCGCCTGGTGTTTGGCAGAAGAAAATATCAGGGTGCCCGCTGATGGCATCGTAGGTGATTCCGTGGGTGGCAAATTCAAGCAATTCGCCGTAGCCGGCCAACGTTTGCTTTGCCTCTTCAGGAATACGCTTGTCGATAATGATGAGCATAAGCAACGATTAATCTCAGGTAATGATGAAATTACAATGCCTGCCGGCCAATTCCGGGTTGCCGCGGAAAGCCACCCTGCTGAAATTACCGAGCAGCATTTGCTTGTTAGCCGCTTTATGTCCGACGGCTGCGTTCAATTGCCCCGGCGCCACTTCCACCAGCAGGATGCTGCTTTTGTCGGGGGTAATGCCGGCAAGTTTCTGCCTGAATATTTTTGCCCATTGCGCTGTTGACACCAGCTCGCCGAAGGCTACATGAAACGGCCCCGCCACCAGGCTTTCGCCACCCAGCAGCCCTTCGGAAGGGTGCAACCCTATGCGGAGGATTTTTACGCCGGTTTTTTCAAATATTCCGGCAAGTTTTGCAGTGGTTTCAACGGCTTCGTCAAACGTAAGCGGGATGTATTCACCGGAATGGTACATTTTCTCCAGTTGTGTATCGCGTATTACGAGCGTGGGGTATATGCGCGTGCAGGAGGCACCCAGTTGAACGATGCGGCGGGCGGTGGCAAATGATTTTTCAGGAGTATCGCCCGGCAGCCCGACCATCATCTGCAAGCCCAGCGAGAAGCCATGTCTGAGGATAAGTTGGGAGGCTTCTTCGACATTATTCACAGTATGTCCGCGCCCGCTAAGTCGCAGTACCTCCTCGTCGAGCGACTGGGCTCCCAGTTCTATGGTTGTGACGGTAAATTTCTTTAGGAACGTGAGCCGTTCGCGGTCGATATAATCGGGACGGGTGGATAGTCTGATGGATTTCACTTCCCCGGCCTTGACATATTTTTCGGCAATTTCGAGGTACGATTGTTGTTCCTCCGGCTTTATCCCCGTGAAATTACCGCCGAAAAAGCCTATTTCCGTTTCGCTGCCCGGCGAGATGGTGGCAAGGTGATTCTCTATGATTTCGACCACATCCCGCGGCTGCGGCATAACCATAGTACCGGAAATATTACGCTGGTTGCAGAACACGCAGCGGTTGGGGCAGGCGAGTTCCGGCACAAAAACGGGAATGGTGAAATGGCGGGGTGGCATGGGAGGTAAAAATAGACTATTGCAGCGATTCAACCTATGTATTTCATTTTGAAATTAACTCAGGCATTATTCCTGGTTAGGCGCAAACATTAAGAAAACCAATTGGAAGATTAACAGCAAGGTGAGAAAAAATGGCTGAATCATTTGATTTCTTCGACAGAATGTATTACTTTCATGGCGATTTTTGTATTAAAGATATAAACGGCATACTTCATTTATATGCAGGGAGCCTTCTCTCTATCACCGGCTTGTAATAAGTCCCATCATCGGACAAACTCCCAAATGATTGTTTGCGTAGAGAGAGAGAGAGAGAGAGAGAGAGAGTAGATATATAAAAACCCGTATCATCTCATTACCGGCAATATATATTTTTACACCAGTACATCCTAAAAGCAGCCCTCCTTAGTTAATCTCCTGATCTGGTTATTAAATAACAATTCAAAATACAACTTTAAATTTCCTTAATTCAATTACTACAATCATGAAAACACAAATATTATCAATCCTTATAATTACCAGATATAACCTCGGTTTCAGGTTATATAAAAGCCGGTTTATATCTGAATACGGGAGTTCACAATCCTCTGCTATTCAGACCTTGTTTAGTTCATATGGATATTAACCGATGCTTCATATTCATAGTCTCTAACACACACCACATACAATGAGAATCATTTTGACGATAATCACATGTATGGCGCTTTTTGCCATTGGCTGTCGCAACGACAGTAAATGTTCCCGGTCGTATATACTCACCAATCCGGTTGAAGTTTATCCTGTGAAAGATTTGTATGAAATCGGCGATACTATCTGGTTTTCGATGAATTTTTCGGATAGCATCGTGGCGAATATCACAAATAATTGGTCAGGAGACTCCTGGGATGATACCATTGTGTTAAAAAACTTTGATTTTCAAAGGAATTTCCTGTTTGTAGATATGATCGTTGACAGCACCAAAAGTACTAAAGACCAGTCTCCTTCCTGGAAATCCTTTTCACCCCGGTATGAAGTGGGTACCATTGTAAATATTTTCGAAGATGGGCCAGAATACAAATTAGTTTATACTGATAATTCATACCACATGAAGATCGGAATTATCTGCCTGGAAAGCGGGTGGTTTTTCTTTTCACCGTATTTCCAGAGCTATTATACTGACGTTAATCCGGCTAGTAATATTAAGATAACCGGCGAATGTAATGAAGAATATTTATATAATATCAGGTTCCCAGTAAACAGGCAGCCGGACGGTACTTACCTGACAAATTATCATCTGTTCGCAAGTCATATGGATACAACCCTGCAAAATGACCTGCCTGCAGTAAAGCAGGAATGTTTTACTTTTCATGTGAAATAACAGACTAGGCAGTTATCCGAACCAAATAACAAAGAAAGGATTTTCTCATTGACGCTGTCAGGGCCTTCCGGCGCTGACAGCGTCAATCGCTATCAGAGTAAGACCTCATTCATGGCCGGATTCGAGTATAATAACTTAGCTCCGCAACTACCAATTCTTTCGCGTGGTGAGGTTAAAACAAATCTACAACAATTACATTATCCGGCAAGCCTTGTTTACTTGCTGGCAC
>CAZRMB010000228.1:0-4106 GCA_964600925.1 uncultured Syntrophomonas sp. | reverse complement strand
GCAGCGCCTATAGCGCACGTATTTACGTCTCTGATCTGACCGAGCCGGGGTTGATTTTGAAATGGTATGATCTCATCACCGGTTGACAGTATGCCGGCCCGGTATGGTTTATTAACGGACAGTTCCTTGACTCCTAAAGAGGCCAGCAGGCCTATATCCTGGGGACGCATTTTTTGTCCGCGCTGAAAGATCTTTTCTCCGGCGGTAATATCTTCGCCAACCTGCATCACATTTTCCCATGCTCCGGCCGGTTTGAAAACGAGCACCGTTTTCTCATCCAATCGCTCCGTATATTCCACCATGATCATGGCGTTGCTGCCGGCGGGCATCATTCCTCCGGTGGGGACCCAGGCGCATTGGCCGGCAGCGAGGGTTAACTGGGTTTGCTCTCCCATTAAAACGGAGCCTATATAGTCAAGCATTCCGGGCAGTGTTTCACTGCTGCCATAGCTGTCTTCACAATTGACTGCGTATCCGTCTACTGTTGAACGGGTAAAGGCAGGTATATTTTCAGGGCTGGTTAAATCCTCGGCCAGGATTCGGTCAAAACAATTCTCCAGTGGAATTATTTCTGCTGCAGGGGCGGCAAAATTTTGCTGGAGGATCTCCCGTGCATTTTGAAAAGTCAAAACTTTTAAAAATTCGGCCATGGTCAGGCTCCTTAAAAATTTTATTTCATTTCTCCAATCAATTATACTTAAATCCAGAACAAGCTACAAACATGACGAAAATGATTTAATTTGCGGAGGATGCCATGAGCAGAAATATTTATATTGACAATATGCCACAGGAAAAGGCTTTGCAGTTGTTTCTAGACGAGCTTCATGCCTGCGGTTGGTTTGATCGCACGGCTGAATATGTTCCGGTCAGGGAAACACTGCATCGTATTACAGCTGAACCGATCATTGCCAGACGTTCTTCTCCTCACTATGTAGCCTCGGCCATGGATGGGGTTGCCGTAAGATCCGTTATGACCGTCGGGGCCACCGAAGGCAATCCGGTCAACATTATGGCTGGTGACTATCTGGAAGTTGACACCGGTGATTATGTCCCCAAGGAATATGATGCGGTAATTATGATCGAGGATATCAATTTCTTCCCTGACCATATCCAGATCATCAAGGCCGCCGTGCCCTGGCAGCATATCCGTTCCATTGGCGAAGATATGGTGGAAGGTGATATGATTTTGCCCAGTCTGCGCGCCATTGGTCCGTATGAACTGGCCGCACTGATCACCGCCGGAGTGGATAGCGTGCCAGTCATCAAAAAACCACTGGTTGCCATTATTCCAACCGGGACTGAACTGGTCGATTCGGCCCAGATCCAAATGGCTCCCGGAGATATTGTGGAATCAAACAGTTATATGTTGATGGGGCTGGCCTCTTTATGGGGAGCCAATTGTCTGCGCCATGACATCGTCATTGATGATCGGGAAATGATCAGGCAGGCAGTTTTGGACGTGAAAGAGCAGGCCGACTTAATTGTTATTTGTTCCGGTTCATCCGCCGGCCGGGAAGATTATACCGCCAGTATCGTCAAGGAACTGGGGAAAATAATTGTTCATGGCGTAGCTGTACGTCCCGGCAAACCTGCCATACTGGGTATTATTGATCAAAAGCCGGTGATCGGCGTTCCGGGCTATCCGATTTCAGCCGGGCTAATCTTCAATCTCTTTGCCAAACCGATCGTCTACCGCAAAACGGGTGTACCTGTTCCGGATGATGCGACCATGACCGGCACGATCTCCAAGAAACTGCCCTCCCCGATGGGCGTAGATGAATATGTCAATGTCAATGTCGCCTCCATAAATGACAAAATGATCGCCTACCCTCTCAACCGCGGTGCAGGGCTGAGCAGCATCCTGGTCAAATCTGACGGCACGGCTCATATCGAAAGAGGTCAGGAAGGCCTGGAAGCAGGATCCGGCTGCAGCATTTCACTGTACCATACCGGCCGGGACATTCAAAACAGTCTGATCACCCTGGGCAGCCATGACATGAGTATTGATTTCCTGATCGACATCCTATACCGCGACTATGGCATTCGTCTCGTCTCAACCAACGTGGGCAGCATGGGCGGCATTATGGCACTGCGCCGCAAGGAAACACATTTTGCCGGCATTCACCTACTTGATGAAAAAGGTGGTTACAACGTCAGTTATTTGCAAAAATACTTACCGGATGAAAATTACCTGCTGGTCAATTTGGTCAAACGCCATCAGGGATTGGTGGTCTTTCCGGGCAATCCTCTGAATATAAAAGGTATAAAAGATTTGGTCAGAAGCGAGGTGCGCTATATCAATCGTCAGAAGGGAGCCGGAACCAGAATTCTGCTCGATCATCTGCTCAAAAAAGAAGGTATCTCTCCGACGGCGATCAACGGTTACAACCGGGAGGAATATACCCATCTGGCCGTCGCTGCAGCGGTAAAAAATGATGCCTGTGATACCGGTCTGGCTATCTTTGCCAGTGCCAAGGCCATGGGTCTTGATTTCATCCCGGTTGATGTGGAACGTTATGATCTATGTATATTAACTGACATTATTCCTGAACAGCAACTGGAAGGTCTGCTGAAGGTAATCCGCAGTGACGAATTTAAGGAAAGGGTCAACCGTTTTGGCGGTTATGAAACAGATTTGACAGGGCAAATTATCCATCGTCAAGACGGTTAACCTGGTTTTATAATGAGCTTACATGAGATCAAAACACATTGCGAAATTACCGCTAATTTTGCTGATTCAAATAGAGGAATTTTTAATAATTTATCGAATTAATTATTTATATTGCAGGAATTACATAATATAGTAATTGCCTGGCAGATAATGGACTCAAATAAATTTCATAATGATAAAGCTCTGAAGCTGTCAGCCTAAAACTAGCAAGTCAAGGCAACCAGCCAGTGGGTAAGTTTGGAAACGGATTTATCTCCCCTTATTGTGGAAAGGAGCCATATAGGCGGTACTGCTCTACTCAAGTATGAGCAGTAGTTGTTATATGGTTTTTTGTCTTAAACAGGGGAGTTTATTTTTGGGGTTTTTCATGTCAAGATTATATTTTTGGAGGTGAAAACATTTCCATTTTATAATGGTTGGATTTACGATTGTTTCTCCGGCTACCGGAAATTGGAGTATACAATCACAATGTAAGTCCTGGCTTTGTTTGTGTTATAGGGGGATTCAAAATAGGGAGAGGAAAGGAGAGTGTTAGTTCTATGAAGGTTACCCGCAGACAGTTCCTTAAGGTAACCGGAGCTACAGCGGCTGCAATGGCAGTAACCGATCTGGGTTTCAATATGAGTGCTACCGCCAGTGCAATCAAGGAATTACGTATTAAAAATGTAACTCCAACGCCTACGGTTTGTCCCTACTGTGCCTCGGGATGCGGTCTGGTCATTTACGCACAGAAGGATAGTGCCGGCAAGTTCCAAAAATTACTCAGTGTCCATGGTGATCCGGACAACCCTATCAATCAGGGATGTGCCTGTTCCAAAGGTGCGGCAATGTTTAATCTGAGAGAAATCTATGATCCGGAAACCGGTGAACAGATCATCAACCCCAAGAGGGTTCAAAAGCCTATGTATAGAGCTCCGGGTTCTGATAAATGGGTAGAAAAAGAATGGGATTGGATGCTGGATAAAATTGCTGAGAAGATCAAGGAGACCAGAGACGGCAGTTTTATCCATCAGGAAAAACTGGAGGACGGTGGCAATGTAATTGTTAACCGTACTGAAAAGATAGCTTCTATCGGAGGATCCGGACTGGATAATGAAGAATGTTATCTGCTGACCAAAATGATGCGTTCCCTGGGTGTTGTATATCTGGAAACCCAGGCCCGTATCTGACACTCCTCGACGGTGGCAGGACTGTCACCTTCATTTGGCCGTGGAGCTATGACCAACCATGTTATCGATCTTAAAAATACCGACGTTGCACTTATTATGGGCAGTAATGCGGCAGAAAATCACCCCATTACCATGAAATGGCTTATGAAAGCGCGTGAAAACCGCAATGCCAAAATCATTCATGTTGATCCGCGCTATACCAGAACTTCTGCCATTGCTGATCTGTATATGCCTTTAAGATCAGGAACGGATATTGCTTTCCTGGG
>CAZRMB010000227.1:0-4109 GCA_964600925.1 uncultured Syntrophomonas sp. | reverse complement strand
ATTTTCCAACTCCTCTTCCGTGTAAAGCTTGAATTTATAATTATCTATCGCCTGCATATATATCTCCCCTTTTGCAGTCACGATTATTAAGAATGATAACTATTTTGACAGCAATTATCATGCCAGTAACCGCAAATCAGCGGAATAGTGTAATCACGCCCTCAATAGCACCAAGGTACTTATTCGCATATTGTCTAATTTCGCACTTTTTCATAAAATTTATTGTCAAAATTGACAGTTTGCCATGTCATTTTTGACATCCATTACTTTATGCGATTAACACTACCATTACTCCTCCCGAAAATACTCGCTATTCAATTGTCAGTTCATCTGCCATGTCGACATTGTTTTCGTCATTATTTTGAATTTTGCGACACCATTTTTGGATGAACAATTCCCATTTATAACCACCTCTCCATTTTGATTTTTCATTCCTTCATGTCTGAAAATTCCAAAGTAATCTCATTAAAGTCCATCAATCTGATGTTTGCGATGATTCACAGGTGCATTATAAATCAGGTTGTTAAAAATGGCACAATAGTTGCAAAATTTAAGTTTAGTTTGATATCGAAAGTTGATTGCGAATGTGGGTAATATTTTTCAGTTCACTGGAGGATTGATCACGCCTTCAAATCTGAACAAATTGCTTTCGTAAGATTACCCAACCCGGATAGATGATTCGCAAAACTACACGGAATTTCGAATAGATGAAGGAGGGGATGTTCTAAACTCGAGATTTAAATGATTTTAAGTGTTTTGGACTTTAAAAATATTTGATAGAGGAGGAAAAAGAATGAGAAATGTAGCTGTAATCGGTTGTGGTCACTCAAAGTTTTGCTTTAATTCACCATTGACTTCGGTTGAGCTAATGTCTGAAGTAGCTTTCGATGCCATGAATGAAGCAGGCGTAAAACCACAAGACATCCAGGCCACTTTTATTGGTAATGTTCTGGGGGATTTTGAAGAAGGACAAGGTATGGTACAGTCTTTCTTCGCCAATGATATTGGTGCTTTTGGGGTTGCTTCAACACGTTTTGAGGGTGCTTGCGCATCCGGCAGTATGGCCATCAGAGATGCTATGATGTGGGTTGCATCCGGATATTATGATATTGTTATCGCCGGTGGAGTTGAAAGAGCAACTGCTTTTAGCAGCGCACTGGGAACACGTACGTTTGCCATGTTCGGGGATGCCCATTATGAATTCCCGTCAGGCTTTACTTTCCCGTCAGTTTTCGCCCTGTATGCACATCTTTATTCCGACAGATATGGTATCCCGCTTCCCCAGTTAAAAGAACAAATGGCATCGGTTTCAGTTCAATCTCATAAATGGGGTATGAAAAACCCGAACGCTCAGTTTCATAAAGAAATAACCAAAGAAGACGTATTAAAGAGCTTCATGGTTGCTTCTCCCATTCAACTGCATGATGCTTGCCCGTTTACAGACGGTGCAGCTTGTGTTGTTATCGCTTCCGAAGATGCTGTTAAAAAATTGGGCATCAAAAAGCCGGTATGGTTCAAAGGCATCGGCCAGGCTTCTTCCGGCAAACTGAGTTCCCAGTATAAATTCATGCCGAGAATCAGAGCCAGAGAATTAGCTTGCCAGCAGTCCTATAGCATGGCTGGTATGACTCCAAAAGACGTTGACTTTGTTGAACTGCATGACTGCTTTAGCGTTGCAGCAATGATCGCAGCAGAAGGTCTGGGCTTCTTTGATTATGGTACTTCCGGTGAAGCTTGGCTCAGAGGCGATTGCGACATGGGCGGCAAGATTCCGATCAACCTGTCCGGCGGACTGAAAGCCAAGGGCCATCCGATCGGAGCTACCGGTGGATCACAGTGCGTTGAACTTACCCGTCAGTTGAGAGGCGACATGGTTGCTGAAGGCAGACAAGTTGAAGGCGCTAAAGTAGGACTTATGGATACTCTTGGTGGAGACGGCGTCTTGGTCAGCATGATTATGTCAAACGTTAAATAGGAAGGAGGGTATATTAATGGATTACAAACTGACTTTCGCAGAATACAGCAAGGCACTTAAGAAAGACAAATTAATGGGGTTAAAATGTAATGATTGTGGAACCGTTACCTGCCCGCCTATGATGGTTTGCTGCAATTGCGCCAGCACCAACCTTGAAATCGTAGAAATGAGCGGAAAAGGTAAAATCGTTACTTTTACAGTTGTAAACATTGCAGCTGAAGGCCGTGAGAATGAAGTACCCTATACCATCGCTATGGTAGAACTGGATGAAGGCCCCTGGATCATGGGTAACCTGGTCGACATGGACCCCAGAAAAGTAACCATGGACGTAATTGGTAAGAGAGTTGCAACCCGCGGCAAATTCTTCCCGGGCGATCGTTATTCAGAAAATGGCGGATTGGCCAGACCAGCATTCTATTTCGAATAATATATAAACGGATCACAACCTCAAGACATGTCTTGAGGTTGTGATTGATAAAGACATTTAGATAGGAGAGAGATTATGGCCACAAGCAATGAATATCAAAAGAAACTGATATCTCTCGAAGCCGCCGCCAAGATGGTTCAAAACGGAGACGTTGTAGCAACTCCTTTGGCCTGCGGAGGTATGTCAGTTGACATGTATGATGCGATCCTGGACAGATATCAAGAACTGCAGGATGTAAAAATTTTGGATACGGTTCAGGTTCGGCCGTGCAGACTGTACGATCCCGAATTCATGAGCAAACTCGAAGGACATATCAATTATATGCCCGGTTTTGGTATCGCTACCATGCGGAAAATGGGTTCCACCAAAGCTGGTGATTTCTTCCCGATGATGGCTTCCGATCTTCATGAAAAGATCGGGCATAGAGCGAATGTTTATGTTGCCATGGTAACCCCGCCCGATAAAAACGGCTATGTCAATCTGGGCCTGACCAATTTCTATACCATGGAAGGAATTCGTCTGGGACATAAACTTGGCACACTGCGGGCCTGTATTGGTGAAGTTAATGATCAAATGCCGGTTGTGTTCGGCGACAACTATATGCATATTTCGGAGTTCGATTATTTTGTAGAGAATTCAACTCCTATTCCGACTTTTGGACGCGGAGACCCAACCGATCGCGATAAAACCATCGCCAATTATGTACTGGATTTAATCAACGACGGTGATACCATTCAAATGGGCATCGGCGGTATTCCGGAAGCGGTTGTGGCAGGTTTGGACGGCAAGAAAGACCTGGGTGTTCTGACTGAAATGTTCCCCGGCGGTCTGCCTGAGCTGGTGGAAAAGGGAATCGTTACCAACCGGAAAAAACCATTCCATACAGGCGTAACATTAGCCACCTTCGGAATGGGCGATCAAAAGATGTATGATTATTTAAACCAAAATCATGCCTGCGAATTATATCCGGCTTCCTATACCAATGATCCAAGATTTGTTGCCCAGCATCCCAACATGGTTTGTTTGAATATGGCTTTGATGGCAGATTTTAGCGGTCAGATCAATGCCGAAGGTTTATCTCATAGTCAGATCAGCGGAACCGGTGGACAGTTGGATTTTGCCCTGGGTGCATTCTGGTCCAAAGGCGGCAAAGGAATTACACTAATTAGTGCTGCCAGACAGATGCCAAACGGTGAACTTGTTTCATCTATCGTACCTGAATTACCCGCCGGATCTCCGGTCACCGTACCCAGAACGATTGTTGACTATGTCATCACCGAATATGGTGTTGCGCATCTGAGATGGAAATCCCGGAGAGAAAGAGCTGCTGAATTGATTTCCATAGCTCATCCCGATCTGCGTGGAGAACTTCGTGCCAACTTGAAGAAGAACTTCTATCCCAAATGGGCCCAGGATTAATTTCAGATCACACAAACCGCCTTTTCGAAATGTTTTAGCTGTGTGAATAAACAGGTAAATGAATTTAAGCAGATCAATATTGCTTAAGCATAGAACTTTAATATATGAAAGAGGTGTCATTTAAATGGAACGTTCATTGCCATATACACAAGAACACTTAATGTTCAAAGAAGCCTACAGCAAATTCGTTGCTAAAGAAATTGTTCCCAATTATGAAAAATGGGAAGAGAACTGCATTGTAGATCGCGAGATCTTTAAAAAATTAGGCGACAACGGTTACCTTTGCAC
>CAZRMB010000226.1:0-4168 GCA_964600925.1 uncultured Syntrophomonas sp. | reverse complement strand
GTAACATGGTGATCCTGCCATATTTTCAGGAAAAGCTCCTGCATTTCTTCCCGATTGATCGCGTCCAGCGCGGAAAAAGGTTCGTCCATTAGCAATATATCAGGTTTTAACAAAAATGCCCGGGCAATGGCTACCCGCTGCTGCTGTCCGCCGCTCAGTTCTTTCGGGTAACGGTCCAGCAGCTGGTCTATCCCCAGTTGTTTAAGAATATAATCAAAATATTCTTCTTCCCGGGGCTGGCCTTTGATTTTAACCCCCAGAACAATATTCTGACGGACATTTTTCCAGGGCAACAGGCCATAGTTTTGCAGGATCAATCCGATCCTTTGCTGCCTGGGATCTACCGGCTGGCCATCTATAAGCACTGTCCCTTCATAATCCCGCAGGATTCCTGACAAGACATACAGAAAAGTCGATTTTCCGCATCCAGAGGGGCCAATGAAGGTAAAGATCTCACCCTTGCCGATGTTTATATTGATTCGATCAAGAGCCAGGACTGAATTGTCCTGGCTGCCGTAATGAACGCTCAGATCTTTGATATATATCACAAATTCACTACCTTTAGAAACCTTCTGCTGTCAGGTCTTTATATGCAAAGCTGTTTTTTATTAATTGTTTATCCAACATCCATTCAACTACATTGGCAACTATTTTGGTATCGGGGGCTGAAGCATGTTGATACTTGGGTAATGTCAAGCTATCTTTGATGGCGGGAGGAAATCCCTGTTCCTGAATAATATAATCAATATAATTTTCCGGGGGTTGCTTTTGCAAATCATCTGCCGCTTGATTGTAGGCGGCAACAATAGCCTTGATTTCATTGGGATTTTCCTTTAGGCATTTGCCGGTAAAAGCAATCGCCCCTGCTTTATTTTTCAACTCATCAGTTGTGCTCAGGGTCACTGCTCCACCCTTGATAGCAAGGCCTGCCAGCGGTTCCGGCAGAATGGCTGCGTCAATTTTGCCTCCCTGCAGCATTTCCAATCTGGTCGGCAGCGGGGGGATAGCGATCTTATTGATATCACTGGCTTGCATTCCAGCACTGACTAACATCTGATCAACTGTATACTCCATGATCGTATTGGTTGAAAGTCCAACTGATCTGCCTTTTAAATCATTGATCGTTTTAATGCCTGAGTCCTTGCCGGCCATCAGCAGAATATTGCCTTCACTTCTGGCAATCATTTTCAGATCGATTCCACCCTCGTTGGCAAAGGCTACTGCCAGCACATCGGTAATGACCCCGTCAAGTTTACCGCTCTGCAGGGCGCTGTCGCGGTCCTTGGCACTGGTAAAATGTTCAATTTTGACATTCACTCCGGCTTTGGTAAAATAACCGTTCTTCTCGGCAATAACAAAAGGAATGGATTCAACATCAGGCATGACCCCAATCGTTATTGTCTTTTGCGGTACTTTTTCTTGCGAATTGTTCCCTTTATCACCGCACCCCACCAGAATGAAAACACAAAGACCCACCAGCATTACCGTCAACAGCTTCCTCATTTTATCCTCCCTTTACACAACTCTAGAGCCGATTGAATTTTTACCCAAAATCCCTGTAACAATTTTATACTATCATCTTGTAGAAACCAACTATTTATCCCCTTCTTCGGGAACGATGCAGAGGAAAGAAAAATCATCATTGCCGCTGTTCCTGAATTGATGCTCCATATTGTCAGGCACATAGGCGATCGAACCGGGTCCTAATTCATAGGACTGACCGTCGAGATACAGTGTTCCACTGCCGCTGATGACATAGTTGATATGCGGCCAGGGGTGTTTATGACAGGGAGAAAAGCCATTTACCGCCAGATCGAACTGGCGCATTACCCATCCCTGCCAGCCTTGCTGCGGGCCTATCAGAACCTTTTTTAAAACGTTTTCCATAACCCCGGGATGATTGATCGCCTGACCGGGAACTTCCTTTATATGGCCTACGAACATGCCAACGCCTCCTTTTCTTACATCATAATTCATTTTAAACCTGTGAGCATATCTTGGGAATTTTTTTGCAAATTGAGGATTTTTCACTTGCAAAAAACAGGCTGATCTTACAACTTCAATAATAACACGAACCGGGTGCGGCGCCGGCAGGTAAATCTATCAATAAAATACAGTGCAAGCAACTATATCCATAACCATGTTATAATTGTTACATGTATAGCGATTGATCAAAACAGCTGATCATTTCTCAGTTCACTTTATTGAAATGGGGAAATTGGTTTGATAAAGAATCGTCAGTTCGGCAGCGTGCTCCAGTTGGAAATGGGCAAGGAAATCAATGGACAGGTGCTCTACAGCATGGCTGCTTATTTTGTGGACGGAATCCTTTTCGATACCGGACCATATTCGGTAACTGACGAAGCCAGAAAACTTTTCCCTTCATTGGCGGTGGAGAAAGTAGTCAACACCCATCATCACGAAGATCATATCGGTAACAATTATCTCTTTGCTGAGCAGGGTATTCCTGTTTTCGCGCATCAAACGGCGGCTCCTCTGATCGAGAACCCTTCCCTGTGGACTGGACGTCTGCTGGATTATCAGAAACTGGTTTGGGATTATCCCCCTCCTTCTCCTTGTCTCCCTTTGGGTGAATTTTTGCAGAGCCGCAGCTATAATTTCAGAGTCATTCATACCCCCGGACATTCACCTGATCACATTTGTCTTCTGGAGGAAGAGCAGGGCTGGCTTTTCAGCGGGGATCTGTTTTTGGGAGAAAAAGTGAAACAACTGCGCAGCGATGAAGATATCCACCTGAGTATGCAGTCCCTTAAATATCTGCTGCAATACAAATTTGACACCATATTCTGCTGTTCAGGCCGGGTCTTTGAAGACGGATGGCAAAAAATGCAGGCTAAATTAAACTGGTGGCAGGAAATTTATCAGCAATTAATCGCCTTGAAAGACCGCAGTTTGAGTGAAGAGGAAATTCGTGACCAGTTGCTGGGAGAGGAGAATATTCTAGCCCAGGTCACTGAAGGAGATCTGTCCAAACTGAATCTCATCCACTCACTATTAAAATAAATCCTTTAAGTCAGGTAAGCATCCTTAATTGAATACCGTCTGCACCAGCAGCATATACAAAACCGTCCCCCCGCCAATACTCAACAGCGAGTTGTTTTTCCATAGATGTAGCGCGGTTACAAACAGAATCGCTATTGCTTCCGGAATACCGTAAGGGGTGGAAAGCAGAGAAACATTCCGTAAACAGTAGACGACCAATAATCCGATCGCCGCAAACGGCAGTACCTTGCCCAAAAAAACGATGTAGGGCGGAGTAGCATTTTGATCCCGGAACAGGATGAAAGGTAGTGCCCGGGTTAGGATCGTTCCAATACACACTGCGGCAATTATAATAATCGCTTGTTGCGCATTGAGGATCATATCTCCACCCCTTTCTCGATTTGTTTTCTGAATATAGATAAAACAAGAACGATCAAAAGCATGGCAGGAATGATGAACCCCTTGGGACCAAACAGGAACAAACAGACCGAACTTAATATCAGCCCGGCCAGGGCGGGGCTGTGTTGCTGCTGCGATTTCCACTGGTTGATAAAAATCACTACAAACAAGGCCGTCATTACGAAGTCAATACCTTTGGTATCAAAAGAAACCATAGCTCCAAAAAAGGCTCCCAGCGCTGTTCCTGCCACCCAGTAAATATGATCCAAAAGGGTGACGAAAAACATAAACCAGTATTTATCAACGCCTGGGGGAGGTTCGGTTGAACAAAGCACGGAAAAGGTTTCATCCACCATGCCGAAAATCAGATAAGGTTTTTTATAACCTGCTCCGCTGTATTTCTCCAGCATGGAAACTCCGTAAAACAAATGCCGGGCATTGATGACCAGTGTAATTAACAGCGCGTTCAGCGGATTAAACGCTGAAGTCAACAGATTAACGGCAACAAACTGCATGGACCCTGCATAAATAATTAGGCTCATCAAAATAGACCATTGCGCCGAATAGCCTTTACTGTTCATCAGTATCCCAAATGCAAAACCCAAAAAGATAAAGCCGGCCCATATGGGAATGGTATATGGAAATGCTGCTTTTAAAGCACGTAACTTTGGTGACAAAATAATGGCCTCCTGTATTCCTTGCAATGATGAAATCATCTATCTAGGCAATTCCGTCTGCTCTTGGCTGTTTTTCAGCCTGATCCTTC
>CAZRMB010000225.1:0-4244 GCA_964600925.1 uncultured Syntrophomonas sp. | reverse complement strand
AATGGACACAGTTGGAAGCGCTGATAGGCAGCCCCAACCGAATAAAAAATATCGCCAAAGACATTGTAAATCATTTCGAAGAGCGTCAAAAGGTTTTCGAAGGCAAAGGGATGATTGTGGCAATGAGCCGCCGTATCGCTGCCGAATTGTATGATGCTATCATCGAAATACGCCCGCAATGGCATTCCGATGAGTTGGACAAAGGCGTTATCAAAGTAGTTATGACCACTTCATCGTCCGACGGACCGGAAATTTCCAAACATCACACTACAAAAGAACAACGAAGAATGTTAGCCGAAAGGATGAAAAATCCGGATGATCCGTTGAAATTGGTTATCGTGCGTGATATGTGGCTAACGGGTTTCGATGCACCTTGCCTGCATACTTTGTATATTGATAAACCCATGCAGGGACATAATCTCATGCAGGCCATCGCGCGTGTGAACCGCGTTTATAAAGATAAACCGGGCGGTCTGATTGTTGATTACCTAGGCCTTGCTTCGGATTTGAAAAAGGCATTGGCTTTTTATTCCAATTCGGGTGGAAAAGGAAATCCTGCAATTCAACAGGAAGAAGCCGTAAAACTGATGCTTGAAAAGCTGGAAGTTGTTGAACAGATGTTTCACGATTTCCCTTACAAAAATTATTTTACTTCCGATGTATCGGGCAAACTTTCGTGGATACTGAAAGCGGAAGATTTCATATTGGGACTGAACGACGGCAAACAACGTTTCGTAAACGAAGTTACGGCTCTCGGTCATGCCTTTGCAATTGCGATTCCCAACGATAAAGCTATGGAAGTAAAAGATGAAGTCTCTTTTTTCCAGGCCGTGAAGTCCAGATTGTGCAAGTTCGATGCTACGACCTCTGATTCGGACGAAGGAATGGAGACCACTATACGGCAAGTCATCGATAAAGCATTGGTATCCGAAAAAGTGGTCGATATTTTTGATGCTGCAGGAATAAAGAAACCCGATATTTCGATTTTATCTGATGAGTTTCTCTCGGAACTCAAGGTAATGGAGCAGAAAAATGTCGCGGTAGAAGTCTTACGCAAACTATTAGAGGACGAGATTAAGGCACATGCCCGCAAAAATGTAACGGAAGGAAAATCACTCATGGAAATGCTCGAAAATTCCATCAATAAATATCATAACAAAGTCTTGACGGCAGCCGAAGTCATCGAGGAATTGATAAAATTGGGGAAACACATCGTAGAGCAAAATAAGGTTGCTAAGGAAATGAACCTTTCCGACGAGGAATATGCGTTTTACACGGCAGTTGCCAGCAACGACAGTGCAAAAGAATTGATGGGCAAAGACAAATTAAGGGAACTGGCCGTTGCTTTGGCCGAAACCATTCATAAAAATAAATCCATCGACTGGACTATAAAGGAAAACGTAAGGGCAAAAATGAAAGTTGCGGTCAAACGCCTGTTGAAAAAATACGGTTATCCGCCAGACAAACGGAAATTAGCAATCGAAACAGTACTAAAACAAGCCGAAAGAACTGCGGAAGAACTGAATTAAATTAAATATTCATTCTTTGCTTTGAGTTGTGAGTTTCGGGCATCGTTATCAGTTTTTCTTAGTATTCCGGCAATGATAGAATACTAAGAATAAAATAATTACTTTGTCCACCGATCGGACAGAAACTATGCAGAGCTCAATCCAACCAGGCTCTGCATTACCTAACCATATTAACTTAACAACGACTTAAAACTGTCCTAATAGAGGGTAAAATTGTACTTTCCCCGCAATTCGGTGCTTGCCGAGGCTTGCTTCCGGGGAGGTTATATCGATTCATGGGGAAGCGGCATCATGAAGATTGTGAATTCCTGCAAGGCAGCCGCTTTGCCTGCGCCTGTCCTGGAAAAAGACGGCGGCGGTTTTATCGTGCGGCTTTTCAATATTATATTGGTCTATCCGACACCGCAAGATCAGCAGGAAATGAACACCAATTTCAAAACTGAAGATTAACAAGAATGAAAAACGAAAAAATTAAGCATTAACATAGCTCATCCGACGCTCCATTTTGTCTTTAAAATTAATGTTTTGATTTATAAACAAAGCGGGCAGCAATTTTCAGTCCACAGGTATTTATTCTTTCACGCACCGAACCGAATAGCCGAACGCCCGGCTGTGGTTGTTCGACGGATTCACATAACTACTGTAGAAGTCCATGTCGTACCCGTAGTACGAATTAGGCGAGGCAGACCAGTAGTAGCCATTGGAACCAGTGAGGCCGAGAGGTCCACTAATACAATATCGATAGCCGGCAGCCGGCCAGTAACCGGCTGTGATTGCTGTCCATGTAACTCCGTAATTTGCAAATATCCCCACACTGCTTATTGCCGTTCCATTAGCTCCCAGTGCACTCCACGGAGAGTATCCCACCTCCCATGCCGGAACTCTCCATCCGGCAGGACATGGATCAAATATGGTCTTATCGGATGGAGCCGATACGAAAGATCCGCCCCACAAAGCTCCATTCTGGGAAGAAGTGCTGTTGGTAGACGTATACCAGTCATAACCCGTACTGGAATTGTCTATTCCCTTATAAAATACATCTGGGTGCAATATAGAATTGGCAAGATTATTAGCAACGTCCACCGTCTGTTCCAAATCCAATATAGATATGCTGCTGCCGTCAGCAGTATAAACCGTCGGCTCAACATTTGAACTAACAGATGCGGATGAAGGAAACGGATCTTTTCTGCCCCATTGATAGTGTAACCCCATTGTCGTTTGTTCTCCGACTGTAGCTGTAGTGGCTCCTAAATTCCTGTCCATGAATGTATAAACATGACCTCCACTATTAGTTACACTGTAAGTTGTTCCGTTGGAAGGCGTATCAGGATCATAATCAGTCGCCCATATATGCCAACTCCAGAGGATGGTGCCCGTCTGGCCTTCTCCGCTGTATGCTGCGATTACTGCGTTGCCACTTCCGGAGGATGTCACCTTCACAGTCTTGTTGCTGCTATTAAAATCACTCAGCGTAACCAGACCGGCCGCCGTTTCCCACAATATACCAACTGATGCCGGAGTGATGGCCACATCCAGCCCCGTGCCCGCTATGGCACCACCGTTGCCTCTGACACCCACGGAAATAACCTTGGAACTGCCTGAGGGAACAATGTAACAATCGGCCGTCTCATTGCCTATGTTCACCCTGATGGTGTAATTCTTTCCAGCCTCAAGAGACATCATACCAGTTCCGGAGACATCTACGGAGGCAGTGAAGACTGTGCCGTCTATAGTAAAACTTAAATCGATCGTACCCGAAAGCGCGGAAACAGTAGGAACCATCAAGACTGCAGCGGATGCACTGTTGCCGTAACTTATTGAGGCGATAGCAGGGTCTACGCTCACCGTGCCTGCCGTGCCACTGCCGTAAGTCCCCGTATGTGTTGATGCGCTGCCGGTTGTTATATCAAGGGTGTTGGAGACAAGTATGCCGGCATTGGATATGCTGATGTTGCTTATCTTGCAGGCACCACTATAAGAGCCTTTGTGTGTGAAAGCAAATGTTATCATAGAGTAGGCATGACCAAGCTCAAAGGACACAGATGAAGCGCTGCTGCCGGGGACTCCCGTCTGATAACAAAAATCTTTCTCCGATGAATATAATCCGGATGATAAATTAACAATCCCGCTAGAAAGAGACGAAGAATATGGATAGTAGGCACACAACTTTGCATCAGATTTAGTGAGATAAACAGGCGTAACTCCTGATGCTGCATTCCACGCGCCACCGCTGCAAATGTATTCAACATTGCTGCGGGAAGAGGCATAGCCGTCTCCCGACAACCGGAATACCCCTATGCTGCCGGAGGTAAGTCCCGTGCTCTTGGTGAACGCTCCACTAAGAAAAGAACCAGACATGGAAACACCGCCTATGTGCAGTTTAGTACCTCCCTCCTCTCTGATACCATTATCCTTGCTGCATGAAGAAAAAAGGCATGAGACAAAACAAAAGGCAAGAACGGCCGGAACTACAACAAACGCCTTGCAAAATGACAATATGTAAAACTTCCACTGCATAATACTGTAAAAAGTACGCCGAAATCAACGACACGCAACACGCAGCGCAAAGGTAAGAATTATTTTACATTTAGTAGTGTTAATCGTTTCTGAGCCAAGAGCTATTTTTACGCAAATTAGAAGCTATTTTTTGATATCTTTGCGCCCTCATTTGACAACACTAACCAAAGTTATTTAAGAATTTTTAAGCTCCGTTTC
>CAZRMB010000224.1:2361-4255 GCA_964600925.1 uncultured Syntrophomonas sp. | reverse complement strand
TGAGGTTTTGTCCTTTCGAATTTTGCCTTTGCCATCTCTTGCTCACCTTTCCTTTGACTTAAAATAAATGAAATCATTTCACACTGTTAATATTCTAACCAAAAAGAAGTCAAAATAAAAGAAGCAGGTAAAATTCCGGCTCCTTTTGTCTGCTTATATGGTAGCGGCGGAGGGATTTGAACCCCCGACACTTCGGGTATGAACCGAATGCTCTGGCCAACTGAGCTACACCGCCAAGTGGAGCCCTTAACCGGACTTGAACCGGTGACCTCATCCTTACCAAGGATGCGCTCTGCCGACTGAGCTATAAGGGCAGGTTATTAATTATCGTCCTTGTCTGCCCCATCCGGGGACACTTATCTTAATTCCCTAACAGGAATGAGTATTTATGGTTGCGGGAGCCGGACTTGAACCGACAACCTTCGGGTTATGAGCCCGACGAGCTACCAACTGCTCCATCCCGCGATAAATTAAATGGTGGAGGGAGAAGGATTCGAACCTTCGAAGTCGTCGACAACAGATTTACAGTCTGCCCCCTTTGGCCGCTTGGGTATCCCTCCATGTACAATCTGGAGCCGAGCACAGGACTTGAACCCGCAACCTGCTGATTACAAATCAGCTGCTCTACCGATTGAGCTAGCTCGGCTCAGCAAATAATATTTTATATGCTGAGCCGATTAAAGTCAAGCGCATTAATAAATTTATGGGTCTGCTGCTTATTCCTTATTTACTTGGTTTTAGTATGTAGCCAATGTTCTTCCTATTATCTGTTGATTTCTTTCCGGTCTTCAAGATATTTTTCCAGTTTTCTTTTCACCCGCTGCAGTGCATTGTCAATGGATTTGACATGACGTTTCAATTCCTGGGCTATCTCCTGATAAGACTTTCCTTCCAGATAAGCCATTAGAACCTTCCATTCCAACGAGCTAAGGATCTCTCCCATTTTCTTTTCAATATATATGAATTCTTCACGGCTGATAATGATTTCCTCGGGATTGGTAATTTTATTGGTGGTGATTATATCAATCAAAGTTCGGTCGGATTCTTCGTCATATACAGGTTTATTAAGGGAAACGTATGAATTCAGCGGGATATGTTTCTGCCGGGTGGCAGTTTTTATGGCGGTAATTATCTGCCTGGTAATGCATAATTCCGCAAATGCCCTGAAGGATGTCAGCTTTTCTCCATTATAGTCGCGAACAGCTTTAAATAACCCAATCATGCCTTCCTGGATTATATCTTCCCGGTCGGCTCCGATTAAAAAATAGGCTCTGGCTTTAGCGCGTACAAAGTTCTTATATTTGTCAACCAGAAACTCTATGGCAAACTGATTTCCCAACTGTGCCAGTTCAACGATCTCCTCGTCGGACATATCGACATAGCTTACATAGAGCTGCCTGGCAGCAACAGAACCGATCATTTAACCGCCTCCAAAATATATGATGTTTATTTATTCAAAATGGTGAATTTCGGACAAGTATATTATAGCCACATGAAATCTCAGTCGTCAAGAACTTGTTCTGCGTCTGTCTGGCAAAGTTTCATATATATTACAGATATATTACAGATTGGTTTGCCGCTGGCGTAAAACTTCATAAATAATTAAACCAGTTGCAACTGATGCATTCAATGATTTAATTGAGCCAATCATGGGAATCCTTACCACGAGATCACAGTTTTCTTTCACCAAACGGCGTATACCCTGGCCCTCTCCCCCCACGACCAAAGCTGTCGGGGTTGGCATACGGCAGCAAAAATAATCCTGTTCTCCGTCCATGTCAGCCGCGATAATCCATAAACCATTCTTTTTCAGAGATTTGATCGCATTTACAAGGTTGGTTTCCATGGCTACCAGCATATGTTCCACCGCTCCAGCTGAAGCCCGCACTACTGC
>CAZRMB010000224.1:0-2261 GCA_964600925.1 uncultured Syntrophomonas sp. | reverse complement strand
TAATAAGAGCTGTCATAAACTGTACCAAGTTCAACTTCCCGCCGCGCTCCGGCAACAATATCCAAGGCATCAGGGGTACCATTATGGTTATCATCCTGGGAACTTACTAATTGGGGTACCTCGCATTTAGGTTCGAGGAAAATCGGTTCCAGCAAAGTCTCATAATCGAAGCGCGCAGTTAATTGATCCCTATATTGAAGCAACAGAACGAAAGCCGCTGCAACCAGCAGAATAATCAGCCAGCGACGGTGAGAGGTCACTTTATCATCTCCGATTAATTTTCTCAACTGTCATGAATATTTATACAAGCGGATTGAATATTTCGTCTGTGATAACGATTTGGGCATAATGTTCAACCGGGAAATCCCGATCATAATCAATATCATCAAACAAGACCGGCATTTTGCTCTGAAAGTATAAAAGCAGCGGGATAGCTGCCTGCCGCATCTGCGGATGGGCGGCCTTATCAGCCCGCAGTTTGAAAAAATGGCGCCATTCGCGCATGTTATATGTAACCACGATTTCTGTTTTGAGTGAATTGGGTAATACGGAACGAGCTTCTTGGGCAGAACAGCCGCTGTCCAGCATAGCCATATAGTTTTTTTCCGCACCAAGGCAGGCTTCTTTCCACAGCTGATAATCTTCATCCCGTCCTTTGAAGAAATATGGTTCAATCACGCTGATCTCATTGCCGAATTTGTTCTTATTGTAACTGCAGTAACGGGTACTCTCCTGGCTGTAGGCAGCAATCCGATGGCGCACGATTTCATGAGATACTCCACGGTCAACAATTAACATCAAGGTAGCCTTTTCATGCTCGATGATGGACTCATGCCCCATGGTTAGTTTTGACTTCAAAAAATTAGGATCGCTGGTATCCTTCATTTGGTTTTCAGACTTGTAACAGGTACGGGCATATCTTTCTAATTTACGGAACAAGGATGCATCCAGTTCCGATTCAGGAACCAACACCTGTGGTTGCAGTATGATCATTCTATCAATCCTTCCCATCTAACATTATCCATATGCTTGGGATCGTCTTTAATTATAACAAAGAAAGACTGCCTGCTCCTTATTTTCTATATTTCCTGCAGGGCTCTTTGCAGCAGGTAATTGAGCCGTACATCGTCGCCTTTTAAATAAAGATAACCCAACAAGGCTTCAAAGCCTGTGCTCATTCGATAGGACTGGACATCAGCATTTTTGGGAGGATGACTGCGAGTATTACGTCCCCGCCTGACAATATCCAGTTCCGCATCACTAAGTTCAGTGCTTAATTGCCGAATGATATCTGCCTGACTGTCAGCATTGACCACGGCAACAGCATCGTGATGAATGTCTCTGATCCGACGTGGACCGTTTCCTGCAATTCGGGTTCGTACCGCCAGTTCAAAAACTGCATCGCCTATATAAGCCAGCACCAGCGGCGAATATTCTCTCAGGATGTTTTCATCTACCGTGTTATGCGTCAGCAAATTTCCATCTGGCTCCTTCCTTGGTATCCTCAATGAGTATTCCGATCTGCTTCAATCGATCGCGCAGAAGATCTGCCCGTCCATAATCTCTTTGCTTTTTTAGATTTTGCCGAAGTTCAATCATATTTCCCAGCAGTTCTCCCATATCGGGAGCAGAATCATAACGACAGACACTGCCACTGGCTTTATCTTCGACCTTGATCTGCATCTTCTGAAACAAGTTGCGTACTTCATCGGCCAGCGCGTAATTTTTTTCCTGGCGGGCACTGTTGCGCACTTCCAGCAATAAAGTCAGAATATCATCCATCACTTGTTGGTGATCGTCTTCGGATTTCATGAATATCCCCAGTATCCCGCCTAAATCCTTGAATACTTCCAGAGCATTCTGCAACATTACCTGGTTGTTGTCCGACTGCGGATCGGAACCGGCCAAAAAGCTGTTGATCAGATGGGAAATTTCAAACAAATAAGCGAGCGCCTGAGCCGTATTAAAATCATCATCCATGGCGGCCATAAATTTTTCCTGCATGGCAGAAACGCTTTTAACAAGCTCTCCCTCTGCATTCGAAAGATTCTCCTTTTCCGGGTCAAAGCCTCCGTTTTGCTGGAATTCTGTTGCCAGGTTCAGTGTGGTCTTTAATCTGCCCAAAGCTTTACGGGCTTCTTCCAGCTTGCCATCATCAAAATCGAGCGGACTGCGATAATGGGTGGCAATCAGATAATAACGCACCACATCATGAGGATATTTGGCGAGGATGTCTCGCAGAATAAAGAAATTCCCCAATG
>CAZRMB010000223.1:0-4282 GCA_964600925.1 uncultured Syntrophomonas sp. | reverse complement strand
GTTGTATCACCCAGAGCAATGACCCTCTGAAGGGTAAAGATATTGGGAACCACATTCATCGTGTAGAATTTTGCGCTGGCAATTTTGCCTTTATAGAAACTGGCATCATAGTGATCTTCACCAATTTCGGCCAATTTCCTGGCGGCAAAAACACCCTGATCCAATATACACATACCACTATAAATAATTGACGTAGCATGCAGGATGCGGGTAGCAAAGAGACCGAGCATCTGAAGCTTGCCGGCTTGCATATATCCATTAAAGGACCCCATGATCGCCCCGAATGCTCCAAATGCTTCTTCATAAACTTTCATAGCGTCTTCGAAACCAGCCGCTTCTTTATTGGCAGCCATAAATTTACCAACCTCACCAAAGAAGGTCATCAATACTTTGCCTTTCTTCATGGTGAATTTACGAGCGCAGAGATCGAGCGCCTGAATATAGTTGGTACCTTCCCAGATGGAAAAGATTTTTACGTCGCGAGCATACTGGGCTACCGGATATTCTTCAATGAAGCCGTATCCTCCATAGCATTGAATGGCGTCAGCAATCAATCCCCAGGCCAGGTCTGAAGCATAGGCTTTACAGAGCGGATTACCGATATGGAACATCAGGTTGGCGAATTCCCGTTCTTCCGGATCATCGCTGTCATGGGAAAGATCGATATAGTAATAAGTTTTCATGATCATGGCACGGATCGCTTCAATGCATGATTTTTGCATCATCAGCATACGTCTGACATCTTCATGTTCTATGATCCTGACCGCTGGTCCTTTCATATCAGTTAGTTTGGCAGACTGGATTCTTTCTTTGGTATAAGCCAGCGCCTGCTGATAAGCAGCTGATGCGGTACCTAAAGCCAGAAGGCCTGTGCCTAATCTTTCTTCGTTCATCATTTGGAACATTTGGGCCATACCTTCGCCTTTACCGTCATCACCGGGCGGGTTTCCGATTAGCCAGCCCAAGCAATTGTTGTTTTCACCGAAGGCCAGCTGGCAGGTAGCTGAACCTTTCAGGCCCAGTTTATGTTCAATGGCAACCGTGTTGACATCATTATGATCGCCCAGACTGCCGTCTTCATTGACCCAGATTTTAGGGACGATAAACAGCGACAGACCTGCGGTGCCGGGGCGCGCGCCTTCCAGGCGGGCCAAACAAAGATGGATGAAGTTTTTGGCAATGTCATTGTCACCGGCGGTAATAAACATTTTGCCGCCTTTGATCTTGTAGAGCCCGGGGGTATCGGTGGGATAAGCTTTGGTCGCAGCGTTGCCGACATCAGATCCGGCACCGGCTTCAGTGATACACATGGTTCCGCCCCATTCACCGGAAAACATCTTGGGCAGGAATCTCTCTTTTAATTCAGGCGCGGCATAGGTTTGGATAACTCCGCCGGCGCCCATGGTCAAACCCCAGTAAGTGGTTACAGCCGGGGATGCATTGATCTGCATTTCACCGATGATGGCATTCACAACCAGCGGAACGCGGCCTTCCATTTCACGGTCAGCGTTCTGCGGTCCCAGTCCGGCTTCCATAACGGTCGCATAAGCTTTTTTAACTGCTTCCGGAGTGGTCACAACACCATCGATCAATTTTACACCGATCTCATCGCATTCTTCATTGGCAGGTGCAATAACATCACGGCAAATCTTATTGTTTACATCAAGGAAAGAGTCAAAATCATCTTTGGTGTAGTAGTCGCGATAGGTCTCGAATCCCAGTAACTTGTCCATATCCAGCCATTCCTTGAGAATGAACTGGTTGTCTCGAATATCATAAATGTAATTGCCAGCACTCACTATTAATCCGCCTCCTCATATTTACCGAAATCCATCATCTTTACCGTTTAAGATAACATCTCCGAAATCTAATCCCCCCTCACAGATTTATTTGGGCTGAACCGTTAATTTTTTTCATTTCCCAGGTAATCTTAATAATCGAATTAGCTTATATATTGGGAAATGTTTAAATATTTATATCATTTTAACATAGACGTATCTTAACAAAAAGAAAATTAAAGAATATGAGGAATAATTTGATACAGATGAACGACAATTCACCATAAATAAAAGATCGCAGATTTTACATAAAGCAAAACCTGCGATCTTCAAATGTACTATTATTACTGTTTGTTCGTTAAAGGATCATTAACGGATGCAATCTTCCGGAATATCCGCACAGGTGCTGTCGCCAATTTCCATAACCCTCTTGATGTTGAATACCTGTGGCACGATGTTCTTGATAAAGAAACGCGCGCTGGCGATTTTGCCTTTGTAGTAGGTAGCATCAAAGTGATCATCACCGATTTCCGCCAATGTTTTAGCAGCCAGTGCAGCCTGATCCAAAATTAAGCTGCCGGCATATACCATTGATGTCGCATGCAGAATACGAGTTGCAAATACACCCAGCATATTGATTTTGCCGGAAGTCATAAAGCCGTTGAACAGACCAAGAATAGCCTGATAATCAGCAAATGCTTCATCCATGATCTTAACTTCATCTTCAAAACCGGCAGCATTCTTAAGAACGTAAAGGGTCTTGCCGATCTCCTTCATGAAGGTCATCATTACTTTACCTTTTTTCATGGTCATCTTGCGGGCGCAAAGATCCAGCGCCTGAATATAGTTGGTGCCTTCCCAGATGGAGAAGATTTTTACGTCGCGAGCATACTGGGCGCAGGGATATTCTTCAATAAAGCCGTACCCACCATAGACTTGAATCGCTTCGCAAATTGACTGCCAGGCCATATCAGAGGTATAGGCCTTACAGAGCGGATTGCTCATATGGAACATGGCATCGGCAAATTCTCTTTCTTCCGGATCGGCACTGTCATGCATTAAATCGATATAATAATAGGTTTTCATAATCATAGCCCGGCAGGCTTCAACGACAGATTTCTGGAACATCAACATCCGTCTTACGTCTTCATGTTCAATGATTCTGCAAGCGGGGCCTCTCATATCCATTAATTTGGCAGACTGGACTCTTTCCTTGGAATAAGCCAGTGACTGTTGGAATGCAGCTGAAGAGGTTCCTAGAGCAAGCACAGCAGTTCCCAATCTTTCCTCATTCATCATCTGGAACATCTGGGCCATACCTTCGCCTTTGCCTTTTTCATCCGGCGGGTTGCCGATCAGGTAACCGTAGCAATTATTGTCTTCGCCAAAAGCCAACGTACAGGTTGGAGAACCTTTCATGCCCAATTTATGTTCAATTCCTACGGTGTTTACATCGTTGGGCTTACCTAAGCTGCCATCTTCGTTGACCCAGATTTTGGGAACAATAAACAGAGACAGACCAGCGGTTCCTTCGCGAGCACCTTCTACACGTGCCAGCACCAAATGGATGAAGTTATCACAGATATCATGATCACCGGCCGTAATAAACATCTTACCGCCTTTAATTTTGTATAACCCGGGGGTATCGGTTGGAAATGCTTTGGTGGAAGCGTTTCCTACGTCAGAGCCTGCACCGGCTTCAGTGATACACATGGTTCCGCCCCATTCACCAGCGAACATCTTGGGCAGGAATCTTTCTTTTAATTCAGGGGCTGCAAAACTATTAATAACTGCGCCATTGCCCATTGACAAACCATACAGGGTGGAAATGGCCGGTGAAGCATTAATAACCATCTCGCAAAGTGCTGATCCTAAAGTCATAGGCATACGGCCTTCCGCTTCACGATCTCCAAACTGCGGTCCAAGACCGGAATCAACGATAGTATGATACGCTTTTTTGGTAGCCTCAGGAGTAATAACCTTGCCGTCAACGAACTTGTTGCCGATTTCATCGCAATCTCCGTTGGCGGGTGCAATAACGTCCTTGCACATCTTATAGACCAGTTCAATGAAAGTATCGGCATCGTCCTTGCTGTAATAATCCTTGTAGGCATCAAAGCTTAATACTTTGTCAAAATCCAGCCATTCTTTCAGAATGAACTTGTGGTCTCTGGTGTCGAGAATATAATTGTTAGCCGACATTTAAATACTCCTCCTTAAATTTGATTCCTTAAATTACTTTATCTGATTGTACATTCTACATCGCCATTAAATTCCCTTCTAAAATATACAAATATTTTCATTATATTATTCAGAAACCTCCGATAATTCCGCATATTAAAAAGCATGGTGTTCAAATCATCGCCATGCCATATTGACATATTTTTTAATATTTTATTTATATTTGTTATTTTTAAACAATTCCAACCTTTAAGCTAACGATAGTACTTGGGCAGCAATTTGCGGAAATAGTGTATCCCCAGAAAAGAAACCAGCAGTATTAA
>CAZRMB010000222.1:0-4284 GCA_964600925.1 uncultured Syntrophomonas sp. | reverse complement strand
TATAACAAAATCATTATTGTTATGCAACATATTTTTATTGTATATCGATATATTTTATTTGTTTTTCGTTATATTATGCATAAAATTTTCCTTTGTCAAAAAAATACAAATAAGCTGTTGACTCTGTAAATCAACAGCTTATTAAACGACGGGAAATTAAATCTGTTGCGAAATATCTAGCCACAATCGTTTATAAATTGTTCCGAAAAGCTCAGCCGACCGCATTGTGTTTGAATCATCATACCCAAACATGCTTATTTAACCCAGGCATCATTGGGATAACCCCTTTGCTCCCAATAGCCGGAATAGTTGGTTGTCTCGATCAGTTTTATCCGGTTCAGCCATTTAACCGATTTATAGGCATACATTTTCGGTACAATCAATCGGACCGGCCCGCCCTGTTCACTGGGGATCGGTTTCGCATCATGCATCAATGCAACCATAATGTCACTCTGCATGGCTTGTTCCAGGGTAAGTGAATCAGTGTACAATCCATCTCCAGAATACAGCTTGACCGCTTTCGCTGTGGACTTGACCCTGGCTTTCTCCAACAAGTTTTTAAGGGGGATGCCTTCCCATGTATTGTGATAAACTGACCAGCCAGTGACACAATGAAAATCACTTACTTGCACAGTACGTGCTAAGGCAACGAATTGCTCCCAGTTCCAGACTGCAGGTTCTTCCACTAATCCATCTACGGTAAACAACCAGTTTTGGTTGTTAAAAGAAGGGATCGCGGTAACCGTGTAAATCCGAAATTCCCCGCTTGCTCCTCCGCCTATCGGTGGGGCCGAAGCCGATAAAGGCTGGGGTGCCGGTAAGAGATCGTTAACAGGATACTCTCTGGTTTTATGAAGCTCTTGTCCTGACAGGAGATTTCTAATCCAGTTAAACAAGTTTGGACCCACTGAAATTGCCAACCCGCCAAAGACAACCATGTATATAAAAGACTTGCGAGTATATAACGGAGACTTGTTCGGTTCCTGGATGCTGATGCCATCCTCGCTGGTCTGCTTGCTTTGATGCCTCTGCAGAACCCACAAATGTTCAAATTTGGTAAGAGAATGATAAATAATAATGGGAAGTCCGACCCAGGTTATTAAATCATGAACCAACAAAGCCGCATTCGTAACGGAGGGTCCAACCGCGTGATACAACCACAACAATATCCCTGATATAAGCCAGCAGATCATTAGCAGAGATATTGTGATGAGATTTAAACGTTGCCAAAGCTTGTCTTGAAAGTGTTTCCACAGGCTAATGGTCAGTCGCAAATTTGAAAATAGCATGAACCCCGAAAGCAAGCCGACAATAATATGCAGCCACTTGATCCATAGCCGAGTTTCCCCAAGTAACGCCTTCCAATACTCACTGTAAAGAATAAGCCCGGAGAAAGCTAAAAACGCAATCATTAAAGCATGCCAAAAATGCAGCGATGCCGATCGTTTTCTATAATCATGGCTATGCTCTTCGGGTTCGTTCATCACCAACACCCCACCACCTCAAAAGACGGAAAACAAATATTCCCTGTCTTTTAGTCTTTTCTAGTTCAAGTTTTCCCATACAAAAAGTCTTCCCAATTATTCCGATACTGGGAAGACTTTTATGTGCATGTTTACGCGTCAGGTCAATTCCAGACGTATGTCAGCTAGAACCTTACCATATCTTTATGCAATACTATATTGCCTTCCAGATTCTCGTTGCCGCCGCGTCCTCCCACCCAGATAAAAACAAGTGAGCTGTCAGTGAAAACTTGTACTTCAAAGGAATTGAACATGGGGATAAATTCTGTGCTGATTTTTGATTGAGGAGTAATTGTAAATAATTCGCTGAACACTTCATCTTTTGGTTTCGGATCAAGATTGAAGATCTTGACTCTGGCATAATGCTTATTCGAGCCGTTGTTTAATACAAGAACCCGGATGTTGTCGATCCCCTCAGAAATACTTATAGGACCGGTTGTATACCTGTATTTAAATGAGGCCGCCATTTTATCATCTCCCAGCAGATAATTACACTGCTAGAATATGCATAAAACAAATTTTTGTGTATGGTCAGGAAAATCCAGATTATTTAATTGCATAAAAACCGGCTTGCATATACGATGCCCATAATAGCTCAACACAAGTAAAACCTGTTTTTCTTAATAATTGCAAATGTTCTTCAATGGTAACAGGATAATATTCCTTCCCGTAACGGGCAATGTGCGATGCGGCTTCTTCCTCGCTTTTACCGCTTTCCATCTGAAAATTGTTCCATCGCTGCAGTCCCAACTTAATTCCCATTTCACCCGCCGGGCAAATATTCTCAAAGGTAATATAAATACCGCCCTTGCTGAGCATCCGATAGCAATTCTCTGTTGCGGTTGCACGCATGGCCGAATCTAAATAATGATGACACATGATCGCTGTGATAACATCAAAACTGTGCTCTGCTTCCACCAGATCCTGGCTCGCAGATGCAATAATGCTGATTTGTTTTTGGTCCCCCCCTAATTTATTCCTGGTTATATCTATCATGTCTTTAGAGGGATCTGCCAGTACCAACCTTATATCAGGAAACCATGAAAGAATTTTACCTGCCATGGTTCCGGTACCGCATCCCGTATCGAGCCAGTTTTTTGGTTTGTCATTATATATTCGGACAAGATCAAGCGCCTGCTCATGGAAAAATTTATAGCATGGAATCGTTTGTTCAATTTTGTTGTCATATTCCCCTGCCATGTGAGCTGTGGCATTGTCGTTCATCATTTCCCCTCCCGCTGCCGTGATTACCTTTTTATCTCGAATTCATAATGGACTTCGTTCCACCTGTCCGCTCCATCGGGCGTGAAGCTGCGTTCCCAAAACTGAACTTTACCGTTGCGGTTTATCAACAAAACGGTGGTGGCCCTGGTTCCGTATCCCGGGCTCACAACGAAGGTCGGAGCCAGCACCCGTTCCATTTCCAAACTGACCCCGGTTTGAGGCAGCATCTCATCGGGCACCGCTTCCCGGTCTGCCATCATGGCAAATAATCGCTCCGGATTGATTTCATCATCAGCTATGATCCTCTTCAGAGTCTTTTTGCTCTTGGCAACTTTGGGCCAGGGATCGTCCAGCAAACTGTTGCTGAGTCCGTGCACTCCACTTCCCACTCTGCGTATCGAATGATCCCGGTTGGAGTAACAGTATAGCGATTCCTGATCGCCCAGCAGCAAATTGAATCCATTCAATAAATCAGCCTGACTGATAATGGTTTCAATATAGGCCAATGGCTCGGTATCACCGCACAGATAGTTATAAACCAGATGACCGCGGGACTTGGCTGAGGGATTGAACGCAGCCGGATCGCGATAATTGGTCAGGGTCGCAAAGCGGCCGCCGGTGGTTATCCCCATCCAGGTGCCGCCTTCTTTCAGATCCTTGCCGGCCAGTATATCCTCGTGCTCCTGCCAGAAGGCGGCCGGCTGCGTAGGTCGTTTATAGAATTCATCCCGGTTGGCTGCTACAACAAGCTTGTACCTGGGGTGGCAGTCATTCGCAAATATGATCGTACACATGTTGATTGCTCCATTATTTATTTTACCGTCAAACTTGCCTTATTCCTTGTAGGCAGCCTTAAGCATTTTGATTTCCTCTGCATATCCTTCCAGCTCATTGGGCGTTTCAAGGAAGAAGGGCAAATGTCTGAGCCGGGGATGATTGATGACTTTGGTTATGGTATCCATGCCCAGCGACCCTTCTCCGATTTTTTCATGGCGGTCTTTGTGGCTGGCAAAGGGGTTTTTGCTATCATTTAAATGAATCGCCCGCAGTCTGTTGAGTCCGATGATCCGGTCAAACTCCGACAGCACTCCGTCCAGATCACTGATGATATCGTAACCGGCATCATAGATATGGCAGGTATCCAGGCATACGCCCAGTTTATCCTGCAGTTCTATCCCGTCGATGATCCGTCGTATTTCTTCAAACCTGCCTCCCACTTCGCTCCCTTTTCCGGACATGGTTTCCAACAAAACCATGGTGGTCTGCTCCGGCTTTAAAATCGTATTGAGCAGATCAGAAATCAGTTCTATACCCTTGTCAATACCCTGTCCCACATGGCTCCCTGGGTGAAAAGTATAGTAATTGTCAGGGGTGCATTCCATACGCTGGAGATCATCAGCCATAACCTCAAGTGCAAACTCTCTGGTCCTCGGTTCGGCTGCACAGGCGTTCAGCGTATAGGGGGCATGGGCCAAAATCCTTTCCAACTGATGTTCCTGCGCAAAGCCCAGAAATTTTCCCACATCCTTGGGATCAA
>CAZRMB010000221.1:0-4331 GCA_964600925.1 uncultured Syntrophomonas sp. | reverse complement strand
CTGCTTGCCGTCAGTTCCGACCGGCCCCTGTCCCAGCATGATCTGGATTTGATTCGAGAACTTACCAGCCACACGCCGAATATTATTCTTTTGCTCACCAAGGTCGATCTCTTGTCGAAGGAGCAGCAGGAAGAAGTTACTGCTTTTTTCTCCCAGACCCTCCAGCGGGAGCTTCACCGGACGCTGCCTGTTTATCTGTATTCAACAAAAAACAATACTGATGAATATAGAATCAGCATTGAGCAAGACATATTTCAAACAATTGCCGCCAACCGGGATTATGAATTTCTGCGAATTCTGCACTACAAAACTCAATCTCTGGCCCAGAGCTGCCTCGGCTATTTAAGAATCGCCTTGCAGTCATCTTTGCAGGCGGACTTGAATCGGGAGGGTTTGCGTAACCAAATTCTTAATGAGAAGGTCAATGAATCGCTGATGCGCGAAGAACTGGGCATTATCGCCCGCGAGCATCAACGGCAAACCCGTCCTCTTATTGCAACGTATCTTGAACCGTTTTCGATCCCCCTCATTAAAAAGGTTAAGAACAAGCTGGAAAAAGATATTCCAGCATGGCAGGGCAATCTCTGGCAGCTTTCCAGGCATTATGAGTTCTGGATCGCGGAAACCCTTTCGGGGGAGATGCATCAGCTTTCCAAAACAGAGAACATTCATTTTCTGGGCACCCTGAAAAAGGCACATGCTAAATTTTCCAGATCACAGGAGGCTTTCTGCAAGTTTCTGGACGAAAATATTGAAAACGTCCTGGGTGTGCGGCTGGCCCAGGTTGACTGGAATATTGATGTGGCCGAACCCGACCATCCGGATATCGCTTTTACTAAATCCTTTGACATCCATCTTGATCTGCTCTGGTTTCTTATTCCCATGTTTTTGTTTCGGCGGATTTTTGAACGCCATTTCATTTCCAACGTCCCGAAGGAAGTGGAAATCAATTTGTCGCGGCTGGCCTATCAGTGGGAAAAGAGCGTCAATTACGCCATTGAGGCCATGCGTCTTCAGGCGATTACATATATCCAGGAAGAACTTGCAACAATTGAATCACTGCTTTCCCGCGCACAGGGGCAGACGGAAAACATTAATCAGGTGATCACGCAAATAGAAAAATTATCTGCAAGTTTGCCTGCATGAAAAGAAAGGGGAAAAACAATATTGAGAAGAGCCAGGTATGTCAGGCACATATTGATAAGTCGATGATCAAACATGACAGGAAAACCATCAAAAGTAAACTGTGCGTCAGCTACCCGGCATTGTCTTTACGGCGGCATTGCTGCTAATCTGGATAATACATTTCATACAACGGAATCTTTGACTTTTCTGGACTACAAATATTAACCTGGCGGCAAGCATTTTTTTGACACTGCTAAGCAACCAGAATAATTCAATAACAAGTTTTTTATTAAAAATTTTTCCATTGACAAAAAAGTTTTTATTGTTTACTAGTGCCCCTGCTGTCGTAAGGATAAATTTCTTTGCATCTGCGGGTGATGGGGTTCACCTTTAAACGCCTTTACTGCTGATAACTCCTGCAACTAATATAATGCCGATGTGATGGCACAGGATAACGAGGAGGCAAGTAGGAGGCGCCTCAACCGTATTACAGAATACGTTAAGGATGCCGACACCGACGCCCCCGACCGCGCCGGGGCAGGTTCTGTACGCAAAGATTAAATTTAAATTATGAATAAAATCAACTACCTCCTCTATCAGCTTGTACATCCTTTAAGCAACTTCTTAAGAAGAAATAGCAGCCGTGTTATACACGACTAAATAAAATATTAATGGAGGAATAAATGGCACATAAACCGGTAGAAGTTGTTGAATTGGCAGGAAATGCAGGTGTGTATAAAGGAAATCTGGGCATACCGAATTGGCTGATCAGAAGTTTTATGGCAGGGCTTTTTATTGCAGTAGGCGGTGCGCTAGCAACAGTCTGCGGTACTGGATTGGATAAAACACTGGGCCCTGGTTTCAAATCCTTAATTGCCGGCGCTGTCTTCCCTGTAGGCCTTATTGCCATCGTCCTGACAGGCATGTCACTCTTCACGGGCGACACAATGCTTATTCCCATGGCTGTCTTTCAGAAAAAAACCACCTGGAGCAAAGTGTGGAATGCCTGGCTCTGGGTCTATATAGGGAATTTTGTCGGTTCCCTTTTCTGGGCATACATTATGGTATTCGGTCCCTTCTGTAAAGGCGGCGGCCCTGAATTAACGGCCTTCGGAATAAATGCCATCGGTATTGCAGAAGCAAAGACACTCCCCTACATCGCCGCCGGCACCATCGGGCTCTGGTCCGCATTCTTGAAGGGCATCGCCTGTAACTTGCTCGTAAATGTGGCAATTCTGTTGGCTCTTTCATCAAAGGCTATGGTTGGAAAGTTTTTCGGCATTTGGTTTCCCATCATGGCGTTTGTCGCCACGGGTTTTGAGCACTGTGTTGCCAACATGTATTTCATTCCCGCAGGCATCATGTTGGGCGCCAAGGTCACATGGGCGCAATTCATATGGTGGAATTTAATCCCTGTAACTATTGGAAATATTATAGGTGGATTCATCTTTATCGGCGCAGTTTACTTTTATTCATTCAAAAAAGAGCTGTCCACAATGTCGCCGTCATAAGAAATAACCTGGCAAACCAGTACCCCGATCTAAAAATTTCGGAGTACTGGTTTGCGCCACAACAGAACTTTTTCACAAGTTTCTGCAAAGCTTTTGAAATCCCCCAAACAATTGCAAAGCAAAATAAATTCAAGGTTTGTACTCTCCGCATTTCTGAAGAAGAGAAGGCAGTTTTGTATGATTAATTGATAGTATTTAGAATCATCTATAAATTAATCTTTAAATACAATGGCATAACCTGGAAAATAATCCGCTTTAATAATCGTTAACCCCGTTCACAAAAATTATATGTCTGATTCTGCTAAATAGACCTTGCCAGAGGCATATTTTTTATGTATAAAGCGCCGTTTTGTTTGCGACATTATAAGAACTTTTTACCTTACTCATGCAAATGTTTTTAGAGTGTCACAAGTTCATTTTTAGCCTTTTAGGAAAGGAAAGGGAGGAATTAATTATGGCTAATGAAAATTTGGAAAGTAAGCGATGGGGGATCGCCGCGGCCGCCGTCGTCATTCAGCTGTGTCTGGGCACCGTGTACGCGTGGTCCGTTTTTAAGATGCCTTTGATGAAGATGCACGGATGGGACGGCAAAAGTATTCAGCTTACCTTTATGCTGCTCATGGGAATTATTGGATTAGCTGCCGCCTTTGGTGGCACGCTTGTTGACAAAAAAGGTCCCCGTGTTGTGGCCACAATCGGCGGTATTCTTTTTGGCCTCGGTACTTTATTGGCCGGTTATGCCGACCAGGTAGGAAATATTACCCTTCTTTATCTCGGCTTTGGTGTAATTGCCGCTCTGGGCAATGGTTTTGGATACGTCACTCCAATCGCTACATTGATTCGCTGGTTTCCCGATAAACGCGGTCTGGTAACAGGACTTGCTGTTATGGGTTTCGGAGCAGGCGCTTTTTTCATGGGTAAAATCGCCCCGATCATGATCAAGTCATTTCAGCAGATTGATCCTACAGGAAAACTAATCTCCTCCGGTGTATCGACAACTTGGTATATCTGGGGTGTGATATTCCTTATACTTGTGACCGGATCAGCACAGTTATTCAAAAACCCTCCAGCTGGTTGGCTGCCTGCCGGTTTTAAACCAGCATCTACAAGTGCTTCCGCTTCTGATTCTTTCACCTTAGGAGAGTCTTTAAGAACTCCCCAGTGGTGGATGCTCTGGGCCATGCTTTGTCTTAATGTTTCCGCAGGTCTTGGTCTCATTTCCCAGCATTCTCCGCTGGCTCAGGATATCTATAAAAAGACTATGGGGCTGGCTGGCAGTTTGACGCCGGAACAAATCGCCACAGTTGCCGCCGCCGGCGGCGCCGTTGTCGCCTATGCGGCAATATTCAATGGTCTGGGACGACTTTTCTGGGCCAAATTATCCGATAATATCGGCCGCAAAATGGTCTTCATGATTATGTTTGCCACTCAGGCGGTTTTGTACATCCTGATTGCTAAAGGTTTCGTAGCGAGCTACTACCTTTTCATGATCGTTTCATGCTATCTTTTAGCGTGTTATGGCGGTGGTTTTGCTACCATGCCCGCATTTGCCGCCGATGCCTTTGGTCCGGCTAATATCGGCAAGGTATATGGTTTTATGCTGACCGCATGGAGTGCCGCCGGTCTCATCGGCCCCTATGTATTTGAAGTTTTCAAACCTCAAGCGCTGTATATTGCTGCGGGCTTGCTTATTGC
>CAZRMB010000220.1:0-4351 GCA_964600925.1 uncultured Syntrophomonas sp. | reverse complement strand
CAAGCCGGTAGAGCAACAAAACAGCAACCGAGGCCGCTATTGCTCCGTAGGCAAAAATCCTCCTGCGCCGATGTGACAGGTGCTTTAACGAGCGGGATGGGGCTTTCAGTTTTTTATTGAAAAGCGGAGGCACCACCGCAAACAGCACCGATGCAATGATCATCACATCATAGTCCCAGATAGTGGGATGCTGTGGTGCTACATTGGGAATTTTTAGGATTATCAGCAGGATGGTTCCCAGCAGATAAGGCAGCACCATGCGGTTAATAAGAATGTAAGGAATATCCTTTGAATGTACCCTCAGGGTACGTGTATCAAGCATTGCGCCGGCATGGAGCCAGCCAATCCAGGCCATGGCTGCCAGGAAAATAAGCGAGATCAGTATCCTGAAAAAGATATGCATGTTTACCCAGGCAATTACGTAGCCAAACCCCTGCCATGTGATGGCCCCGGCCACAAAAGCCCCGAGGAAATGAGCCATTGATAACACAAACAGCCAGAATACCAGTGTGCGGAGCTGCGTTCCCATCTGTTTCTTAATCCTCAGGATGGCATAATATACCAATCCCATGAGAAGTGAAACAAACGGGCCTGCGAAAGTGATGGCAACGATGTTTAGATCATTCCACAGGGGTGAAGCGTTGTCGATGGTCCACATCACTTCAAAATAGGTAAGTACCGCATGAATATTAAAAAATGAAGCAATGAAGATCACTGAGAAGGAATAGGTGAACCAGACAATAACGTATGCTGCCATAAACAGGCCCATTGAATTGGCAAGCTTAAGCAGGTAACCCGGAAGCTCGGTTCTCATCCAGGTCAGAGCGGTAGCGAAGGTCATCTTTTCGCCGGGTTCAGGCTTTGGCCTTGACCTGTGTTTTGATTTGAATGAAAACAGTCCCCCTCCTGACTTTATCCGTGGCCTGAACCTGCGGTGGCGCCTGTGGTGGCGGTGCGGCTTTGTTTCAGGTACCGGGGTGGGCAGGGGTGGCCTGTCGGATGATTGCGACAAGGCATAAGGAGAAATCTGGTGTACATCTGAAACCTGGCCTGTACTTTGTCCCTGCCTGTGATGATGTGTGCTGTGCCTTTGTGGTGCCAGCCCGAAAAACCTTAATATTCTCCTTAACAAGGAAGGACGCCGATGCCTCCGGTGTTCAGCCATAATGAAAAAATTGACTGGTAAAATGCAAACATAAACAATTTTCGGGGTATGCTCCCCGGCCTGTGCAGAATAAAATTTTTGATTGTTATGATTAATCTGGTATGTGTTGTAATGGGATAATTGAGAATAGCAAAGAAGTTGCTCTAAGAGATTACCACATTGAACCCCTGTTTTCCCGTTTTGAATCATTTCAACGGGCATTGCACGTAATTCTGCAGAATGTGTTATAAAAATCAGTAAATTATAGTGTTTCTGATTAAGCAGGTTAAAATCTTGTTTTATTAGAACTTACCCGAATGAAATATGGCTGATAAAAACTATTCCGGCTTCTAAGTGTTTGTAAAATAAAGCACTGGCACTATTTTTGTAAAATAAGCACAGGTGTTTAAACTTAATTACCGCATATCCCGACAGCCGGGGCCGATTATTTATTGACCCGGGCCTGTTGAAAAAAAATTAAGGAGAAAAGGCAAATAAAGCATATCAGTTTAATGTTTATGCCATTTATTTACTTTATATTTGCCCATAAGGAGTATTTTGCCGGGATGTTAACTTGTAAAAACTGCATTTCTCGTACTTTTTTAAACGAAATTGTTTAACAAAAGCCCAGGTATTTGTTACTTTTTTACCCTTTTGCGATTAATACATAACCCTCCTCATTTGGGAAGGGCAATGTATTATTATAGAACCAACAAAACCTGAAGCTAACCATTAAAACCAACACTACCGGCAATTGACAATTTTCCCTTGAATTGCCCATTGTCAAGGATAAATGACATGAAAGAACAAACGAATAACGAATAATGAATAACGAATAATAACCGCCCTGTCCGCTGGCCCCTCCAGCCTGCCTGCCTATGGCAGGGGTGCAGGGGGGCGGGAAGGCCGAAAGAGAATAACAAATAACAAATAACAAATAACGAATTATAAAGTAAACTCACTAACTTTAACCGCACCCAACTCCCACCCTGAGCCTCACCCTGAGCTTGTCGAAGGGTGTCGAAGGGCCCAACCCCCAAAACTTGAAACCTTAAACTTGAAACTTCAAACCCTACTCTCTTAACTCTGAAACCCTGTACCCGAACGCTTACCCAATGACAAAAGATACGCTAATCAACCGAACGATCAGAACCATGTCGAAACTTCCCCGGGATAAAGCAAGGGAAGTCTCGGATTTTGCGGATTTTATGCTGAAAAAGTACGACGATGAGATCCTGTTAAAAGGAATGGGAAAGCTGGTGGCTGATGCTAATGCTTTTTACTTTTTAAACGAAGAAGAAGATTTGTATTCTGTGGAAGACATGAAAGAGAAATACCAATGAATAAAGGCGATATTGTGTTGATCCCGTTTCCCTTTACTGACCTGGCGGGAAGTAAAAACAGACCTGCACTGGTACTTGTAAGCGGGGGAACAGATATAATACTGGCCTTCATTTCAACACAAATCAAATGGATAGAAGATACTGATATACTGTTGAAACCTGATAACGAGAACGGACTAAAGCGCGAATCTATTATACGCCTTTCATAATTGGCAACAATTGATAAAGACCTTGCTTTAGGCAGGCTTGGAACAATAGATCGCAAAATGCTTCATCAGGTAAATAAAAACCTGATAAAGATTTTTAAACTCAACGAGTAACCACAAAGTGAATAACGAATAACGAATAACGAATGATAAAGTGCGCTCCTGCTCACACTCCCAACCCCCAAAACACTTTTAACTTTAACATTTGTTAATCGACATTTAGGCTTTCAAATCCTTCAAACCCACAACGCTGCAAATCCTATAAATTAAAGACCAATAATTAACCTCATACCAACCCAAACAACAACGACCGACAATTTTCAACCTGCTTGCCTCTTGAGGCCTGCGCGTTGCCGGCAAGTTTTCAATTTTCAATTTTCAATTGAATTGTCAACTGTCAATTGTCCATTGTCAATTAAAAAAAACTCATAACCCTGAAACCAATAAACTAACAACCACATACCCGGCCCTGCGCGCCGGCCCCTTGAGTGGCAGGTGGCGGGCAGGCCGAAACAACAAACGAATACAATAATTCGCACAATTAAGTGCGAAGTGCGAATAACAAAACATTTAACCAAAGTGCCTGAAGTTTGCAGATTTTTTGGTATTATTATACAGATGTACGGGAATGACCATATTCCGCCTCATTTCCATGCAATTTTTAATGAATACCATGCTGTTGTTGAAATTGAAACAGGTGAAATTTTGTTGGGAAGCCTTCCCTCAAAACAGCTTAAATTTGTACAGGTATGGGCGAGTATCCATGCTGATGAGCTCACCGAGAATTTCAACCTGCTGAGGGCTGAAGTTCAGACATTTAATAAGATAAAACCTTTGCAATAAACGTTCAACAACCCTGAATCATGAAATGGATCGTTGAAATTCTGAATAAGGAACCGTATAAAATCACCTGCCGGTGGAATGATCGTACAATCTCGACCATTGATCTGCATGAATTTATCCTTGAAAAATCGAAAAACCGCGATAACTCCTATAGCCAACTCTTAAACAAAGAAAGATTTATGCAGGTAAAATGTGATGGCGTTACGCTTTACTGGGAAAATGGAATTAAATGCCGGGATACGGATGGAACGATAATGCCCGGGCCGCTTGATATTGCTCCCGAACTGCTGTATGAATTTTCGCGCGGTTATGCCTTGCAAAATGAGGCTTAACCGCCAATCGGATGAATCATAATAACTATTAATCCTGAAAATGACAACAACAAATCACAGCCACACCATACACAAACCCCGATACGCCAATAGCTAAAAGCTCAAAGCTTTAAAACAATAGCCACTAAACCCGTTCCCTTCAACCCCACAACGCTTCAAACCCTATACATTAAAGACCAAAAATTAACCTAATACCAACCCAAACAACAACGACCGACAATTTTCAATTCTCAATTTTCAATTTTCAATTAAATTGTCCATTGTCAACTGTCCATTGTCCATTAAATAAGTTAACCCTGAAATCAGAAACCCGGAAAACATGGTAACAATTATTAACCGGAAGACAACCGGCGAAAAATTAAGGGAGATATTGAGGCAGCATATGCGTAATCGCCCGAAAATGCTTAACCTTGCTAAATACTGCGGTATAATAAAGTTGTATGGCGATCCCCTGAAACTGCAAAACGAATGGCGAAATGAATG